>CAYHWX010000016.1:0-44823 GCA_964360245.1 uncultured Vicingus sp. | reverse complement strand
GACAAGTCAATACAAGTAGGAGTAGATTATTACGAACCAAATGGCGGTAGAGCAAATTCGAGCAGACCTGGAGATTTTGGAGTAAGTTTATTGGTATTGATTGCAGCCGTTATGAAATCAGATGGTAAAATTTTAAAGATTGAATTAGATTATGTTAAAAAATTCTTTACAAAACAATTCGGTCCAGAAAAAACCCAAGAGCAATTATTAGTTCTTAAAGAGATATTAAAAAAAGATATTCCACTTCAAGAAGTTTGTTTGCAAATAAGAACTTATACCTTGTATCCAGCACGATTGCAATTGTTGCATCTGCTTTTTGGCGTAGCTTCTGTTGATGGCGAAATAAGTGTAGATGAGGTAAATATTATTACTCATATAGCAAGTTATTTAGGCATCAAACCAGCTGATTTTGTTTCTATTAAGGCGATGTTTTTGAAAGAAGTCGATGGCGATTATAAAATTTTAGAAATTGATAAAAATGTTTCCGATGAGGAAGTGAAAAAGGCATATCGGAAAATGGCAGTAAAATATCATCCTGATAAAGTAACTCACATGGGAGAAGAATATGTGAAATCAGCTCAACAAAAATTCCAAAAAGTAAAAGATGCTTACGATAATATTAAAATGCAACGAGGAATGAAGTAATTCTAAATTTCTTTTCTTTTTAGATAAAGTGTAGTAGTGTTAGTCTTTAAAGAGTCAGGGATTTCCTTTTCAGTATCAATAGTTGAAAATTTAAAAAGGTTAAACTCATATTTTGTTTTAGTTGGTTTTTTTTCTCCTTGTTTAGGTTCTTTATTATTCGCAAAACCATTAGTGCTAATTAACCCAGCAAGTAAAAACAGTAAGATAAGTTGAGCTTTCATAACTTAAAATTCTTATCAAATGTAAGAAAAATCTCCGCTTTTTCAAATCATTAACAACTTTTAACAAAAAAACTGACAAAGTTACAATGGTACGATAATCGTTAGTTGAGAATTACTTTGAAAAAACCAGAACAATACCAACTAATAAATGCACTATTTTATCCAGTACTGTTTATTATAGCAATAAGTGGAATTCACTTTATACAATATGCTTTTGAGTTGGATTTTGTGCGGTATGGAATTTTTCCAAGAACAGTTCATGGACTATATGGCATACTTTTCTCTCCATTCATTCATGGAGATTTTAAACATTTGTTTAACAATGCTATTCCTTTATTAATTTTAGGAAGTGCTCTTTTTTATTTTTATAAAGATATTGCTCTAAAAGTTACTATTTGGATTTATTTAATGGTTGGAACTTGGACTTGGGTTTATGCTCGAGAAGCCTATCACATTGGAGCAAGCGGTTTATTATATGGACTTTTTTCCTTTTTATTGGTCAGTGGGTTTATTCGAAAACATACCCAACTTATCGCTTTATCTTTTGCGGTTATTTTTCTTTATGGAAGTTTGGTTTGGGGAATTTTACCCATTGATTTAAAAATATCTTTTGAAGGACATTTATGGGGCTTTGTAGCTGGAATTATTTTAGCTTTTTATTATCGAAAACAAGGGCCTCAAGCAAAAAAATATGTTTGGGTGGAAGATGATGATTTAGACAAAGAAAATGCCTATTGGAAGGAAAATATCCCTACAGAAAAACCGCCACAAGAAATCAACTATATTTTTAAACCGAACAATAATGAAAAGTTTTAGAACCCATCTTTAGTTTAAGATAAGCTAAAGCATTCTTTATTCATCCACGATTTCATCAATAACACCATTTCTTTTTGAAGTGTTTGTCCCTTATCGCTGGTATACCAAACTTGAAATCGCTCTTTCAGCTCATCCATATTTATGTTCGGATTCTTCTTTTCTTGGTACAACCAGTCTTGTAAAAATTTTGGACGAGGACCCCAAGTACCTAATTCTTTTAGATTTTCAGCTAAACAAATTAGTTTAGGAATTGATTTCCCTCCATTAGTTAAGTACTGGTTCATTACTTCAGGATTAGCGTCACGCAATAAAATTCGGAGGTTAATGGAAGGATTTGTCTCAGCAATTTTGGCAAAAACAGGTATATTTTGAGCAGCATCTCCACACCAACTTTCTGCCAATACTACCCATGTTAATTTTTCATTTAAACAATCGATGGTATTGCTAACCTCTGTAGCAATAGGCGTAGTTTTTACAATACGTTTCATTCTAGCAAAATTCAATTTTGTATAATGAATTTTTTCTTCTGTTAATTCATCTCCTGTTGTTCCACCTGTTGACGCTAAATTTTCAACTAATTGGTAGTATTCTTCAAATGACATACTTTTGTCGATATCTTTTTGTGTAATCATTGTTCTAATTTTTTTACAAATATACACATATATAGATAATTAAATATAATAATTATAAATTTTTTTAATTCGTGGAAAATATTAGTTTTAAAATAACTGCCGATGGCTCTCATACCTTGTATGTAAAAGATTTGAATGAAACTTACCATTCTATTAACGGAGCAATTCAAGAGTCGAAACACATTTTTATCAATGCAGGATTCAATTATTTAAAAAAACCTCAGTTAAAAATATTAGAAGTTGGTTTTGGAACAGGTTTAAATGCTTTTTTAACTTTATTGGAGTGCATTAAAACCAAAACTAAAATCGATTATACTACAATTGAAACATTTCCATTAGCTAATAAAATTATTGAACAACTAAACTACACTACTGAACTTAAATCAATTTTAAAGGAAACCAAATTGTTTCATCTCTTGCATCAGGTAGCGTGGGAACGTTATCAAAAAATCACATCTAATTTTCAACTTAATAAAATAAAAGTTGAATTGAATAATTATCAAACAATAGAACAATTCGATTTGGTTTATTTCGATGCTTTTGCTCCACAAGTACAACCCGATATGTGGACGAAATCTATCTTTGAAAAAGTATATGATTTAATGTCGGAAGGAGGAATTTTAGTGACTTATTGTGCTAAAGGTAGTGTAAAAAGAACGTTAATCGAGGTTGGTTTTAATATAGAAAATTTACCAGGTCCTCCTGGAAAAAGAGAAATAACAAGAGCTCGGAAATGATAAAAGTGAAATGATGAATATTGAATTAGAAAAGCAACTACAATTAGCCGAAAAGCACCAAAAAGAAAATAAAGTTTTAGTAGAAAAACTAAAACGGTTAAAACCAAAATCTTTGGATGGAGAGGTGCATCAATTTCACGATGAAGTTTTTGAGAAAATAGATTGCTTAACTTGTGCAAATTGCTGTAAAACAACTAGCCCAGCTATATACGAGCGAGATATTGATCGTTTGTCAAAACATTTAAAAATAAAACCATCTCAATTGATTGTTCAATATTTACAAAAAGATGTAGACAATGATTACGTGTTTACAGCAGCTCCTTGTCCTTTTTTAGGTGCCGATAATTATTGCTCTATTTACGAAAGCAGACCTTTAGCATGCAGAGAATACCCTCACACCAATCGCAAGCGATTTTATCAAGTATTAGACATTTCCTTAAAAAACACACTAATTTGCCCTGCCGTTGCTTCAATTTTTGAAAAACTAAACCTTCCTAAATAAAACAGAATAAGATATTACGTATGAATCGCTTGTAGTAACTTGCTTTTTAATAATTTCGCATTTCTTAAAAAAACCGAAATGATATCTGTAGATGCAATAGGAGTAGAGTTTAGTGGTCAAACCTTGTTTGGTGATGTAACTTTTGCCATCAACGATAATGATAAAATTGCCTTGATGGGAAAAAATGGTGCGGGTAAATCTACCATCATGCAAATTATTGCGGGCTTGCAAAAACCAACTCGAGGAAATGTTCGTTGTCCGAAAGATGCCGTAATTGCTTATTTGCCACAACACTTATTAACAGCAGATAATTGCACCGTATTTGAAGAAACAGCAAAAGCTTTTCGTCAGATTTTTGAAATGCGTGATGAAATAGATCGTTTAAACAAAGAGTTGGAAACCCGCACTGATTACGATTCGGATGCTTATATGAAAATCATAGAAAAGGTAACTACTTTGGGAGAGAAATTTTACTCGATAGAAGAAATTAATTATGACTCGGAAGTAGAAAAAGCATTGCAAGGCTTAGGTTTTAAACGTTCCGATTTTACAAGGCAAACCAGTGAGTTTAGTGGAGGCTGGAGAATGCGTATTGAATTGGCTAAAATCTTACTTCAAAAACCAGATTTAATTTTATTGGATGAGCCTACTAATCACGTTGATATTGAATCGGTTGTTTGGTTAGAGAATTTTTTAATCAACAAAGCAAAGGCAGTGATAGTTATTTCGCACGATAAAGCTTTTATCGATAATGTGACTAACAGAACAATAGAAGTGACGATGGGAAGAATTTATGATTACAAAGCCAATTACACCCATTATTTACAATTGAGAGCCGACCGACGTTTGCATCAAATAAAAGCATATAAGGAACAGCAAAAATTTATTGCCGACAACATGGCTTTTATTGAACGGTTTAAGGGAACCTATTCTAAAACTAATCAAGTAACGTCGCGAGAACGAATGTTAGAAAAATTACAACTCATTGAAATTGATGAAGTAGATAATTCCTCATTAAAATTACGTTTTGCACCAGCTCAACGATCAGGAGATTACCCTGTAGTGGCTCGTGATTTATGCAAAAGTTATGGGGAACATGTGGTGTTTAAAAATGCCAACATGAGCATAGAACGTGGGCAAAAAGTAAGTTTTGTTGGTCGAAATGGTGAAGGAAAATCGACCATGATTAAAGCCATTATGGGAGAAATAGATTTTGAAGGAAAATGCGATTTGGGACACAATGCCAAAGTGGGTTATTTTGCACAAAACCAAGCTTCTTTATTGGATGGCGATTTAACGGTTTTTCAAACGGTAGATGAAGTTGCAGAAGGAGACATTCGGACTCAAATAAAAAATATTTTAGGTCGTTTTATGTTTAGTGGCGATGATGTTGATAAAAAAGTGAGCATCCTTTCGGGAGGAGAAAGAACGCGTTTGGCAATGGTTAAATTACTGTTAGAACCTGTTAATTTGTTAATTTTAGATGAACCAACCAATCATTTAGACTTAAAATCGAAAGATGTGCTTAAAGAAGCCTTGTTGGCTTTTGATGGCACGCTCATCTTAGTTTCTCACGATCGGGATTTTTTACAAGGGTTAGCCGAAAAAGTGTTTGAATTTAAAGACCAACGTGTTATTGAACATTTCGAAACTATTGATGATTTCTTAGCAAGAAACAGAGTAGAAAGTTTAAAGGAAATTGAGTTAAAAGGGTAGCTGAAAGTGAAGGTGAAAGTCCTACTCCAATCACTCGTTCGGCAAAGCCTGGCGAGTGTGGTTTTTAAAAAATACAAACTGTTAAATGAATGTTAATAGTTCCTTATCATTATTTAATGTCTTGTACAATTCTTATATTTGTTTTAATGAAATTTTTTTTAATCATATTTGCTTTCTGCATTATTGTTCTAAACGTTACTCCTACTTTGGAAATGTTGGCTGCAGATGATTTAATTTGTGCTACTGCTTGTTGCGAGAAAAGCGAAGGACAGAAAGACACAGATAATGATGGAAAGAGCTGCAAGGGCATTTGCAATCCTTTTTTATCATGTTGTACTTGTTCGGGAGAAACACCTCCTGTACATTCTATGATTTATCAAAGATTCTTAATCGTTGCAGAAACAAACAGCAACTATCAACAATCACCAACCATTCAATATTCCTACACCTTTTGGCATCCGCCAAAACTTAGTTAATAATATTATTTAAAAATACCTTACTGATAAGCGGTAGGGTTAATTATTTATTCGTTAACTAAAACTATATTAAAATGAAATTAATGCTATCGTTTACCATTGCTTTGCTATTATGCATAAGCATTGTTTCAACAACTAAGGCACAAAATACTGACACCACAATAACTGTTAAAGTAACTGGCATTGGATGTGCTTCTGATGTTAAATCTATTGGAGACAGAATAAAAAAACTCGAAGGGGTTATTGAATGTAATGTTGGTAAACAGGGAACTACTACTAGTTATATTGTTAAATACAATCCGCAATTAACAAATGAGAAAGAACTTCATTCTACTATAGAAAATACAGCGGGTTGCGAAAATCCTAATGACAAGCCTTACAAGGTGAAAAAAAAGTAGAAAAGTTAACAGCGTTCAAATGCTAAATAATCACTAATACACTAGATTATCCATTGTGCAATTGTAAAAAAAATTTGTCAATTCGAGTGAATTTCACGATTGAAATGAGTGAAATTTGTATCGAGAATATAAATTTTCAATAAAAAAGCGTGTTCTCGATACTTTTTCTTTCAGAAAAAACTCGAACTGACACCTTTTTTATTAAAAATTCTTCTAAATGCACATCGGGTACTAGCTTATAAAATAACAATATGAGAAACTATATCGTATTATTATCCTTATTGTTACCCTTTGTTACATCAGGACAAATACTAAAAGGAACAATAACAGATAGTAAAGGAGTTGCACTTATTGGTGCAAATGTATATTGGATGGAAACTACAATTGGTGTAACTTCAAATGAAGATGGAGTTTTTAAAATCTCCATGAATGACATCAACAACAAACACCTTATTGTGAGTTATGTTGGTTACGAGTCTGACACATTGCTAATTACCAATCAAACAAATGTAACTATTCAGTTAAAGGAAACAACTACTCTTAGTGAATTTGAAGTAAGTGGAGAGCAATCTGGTACGTATATCTCTTCCATAGAAACCATCAAAACTGAGGTTATTAATCAAGTAGAACTAACCAAAAGTGCCTGTTGTGATTTGGCAGGATGTTTTAATACTCAAGGGAGTGTTCAACCTACTACCACAAATGTTGTTACCAATGCAACAGAACTTCGTATTCTTGGGCTTTCTGGGGTATATAATCAGGTGTTGATAGATGGGATGCCGCTTATTCAGGGATTAACTTATACGTATGGGATAAGTACTATTCCAGGCACCCTTGTTCGAAATATTTATGTTGCTAAAGGTGCAAACTCAGTTTTACAAGGGTATGAAAGTATTTCTGGACAAATAAATGTAGAATTGATAGAACCCGACAATACCGATAAAGTACTTTTAAATGCGTATGCGAATAGTTTTTTTGAAAAACAATTTAACACTAATTTCTCCAAGAAGTGGAAAAAATGGAGTGCCATTATTGCTGCTCATACTACTCAACCAGCCAACAAATTAGACAGCGATGAAGATACCTTTCTTGATCTTCCTCAATTGACCCGCTACTCTATTTATAACAAATGGAAATATGGAAACACTAGCGATTGGGGGCTAAACTCTCGAATTGGATTACGCTATGTAGATGAGCAACGTATCGGTGGTCAAACTCATTTTAATCCAGCGAATGATGAAGGAACAACCAACAGTTACGGTCAAACCGTTCAATTTTCTCAACCTGAAGTATATACTAAAACTGGCTACCGATTTAACGATGTGCATCATTTTGTGGTTATGGCATCTGCCTTTCAGCAAGAACAAACATCCTGGTTTGGAACAACTCATTATCAAGCCAAGCAACAAAATGTTTATACCAATATTCAGTATGAATTAACCTGGAAGAAAAAACATACGTTGAAAACAGGAGTTAGCTACCGCTATCAACAGCTTAATGAAAACCTTTCTTTTGGTCAGGATACCTTGAGCAGAACGTATGCTGGAGATTACCTTAAAAACGAAAAAATACCTGGTTTTTTTACAGAAAACACCTTGTTACTCAGGGATAACACCATCTCATTAATTACTGGTGTGAGGGTTGATAATCATAACACTTTCGGATTGTTTGTAACGCCACGAGCTCTTCTCAAATACGATATTACAGAATTTACAACTGCAAGAATTTCTGCAGGAACTGGTTGGCGCACCATTAACCTATTTAGTGAAAACACCAATCTAATGGCAAGTTCAAGAGACATTGTAATTACTGAAACTCTAAATCCAGAAAAGGCAATCAACTATGGAGCTAACCTTACGCACAAAATATATAGTACAAACATTGAAACGCAACTGACTTTTGATTTTTACCGAACCGAATTTCTTAATCAAATTTTTCCAGATTACGATTCCAATCCTACCAAAGCCTATCTTAGCAACTATACTGGGAAAAGTGTAAGTAACGGTTTTCAAGCTGAAATTGGTTTAGAATTTTTTCAAAAAGTAGGGGCTAAAATTGCTTATAATTTCCTTGATGTGTATCGTATAGTGAATGATAAAAAGTTGGTGTTGCCTTTTAATGCTGAACACCGAATTACTTCTACATTTTCATACCATCCACTAAGTAAGAAATGGCATGTTGATATGAACGTACATTGGTATGGCAAACAGCGATTGGCAGCTACCAAAAATAATCCAATTGAATACCAATTACCTGAAACTTCAAAACCGTATGTTGTAGCAAATATTCAGTTTACTAAAAAATGGAAACAATTGGAGGTTTATGTTGGATGCGAGAATATTTTCGATTTCCATCAAAAACAGGCTATTCTTTCTTGGCAAAACCCTTTTGGTCCATACTTCGATACTTCTTCTGTTTGGGGTCCTACAAAAGGTAGAGAATTTTATGTTGGTTTAAGATTTAAGGTGTTGTGAGTGATGAAGTAAGCATTACCTATTCTTTGAAATGTAAAATAATTAACAAAGTAGGTGCCTCTTTCTCAGCGTAGTATTTACTACGCTGTGGTATAATAATTAGATTTCATCTATTTCAATTAAACTTTCCATTTCTGCAAAGTTGGTGGCACTTGAATACAAATATTCATAATCATTTTGAACCCAACCAACCCACTCGCAGCTTGACATTTTAGATTTTCTTTTCTGCATTTTTCATGCAGGGTTAGAAAATTTTAATGGCACAGCGTAATTTACTAAATTTCTAATTTCTATACGCTGTGCCATTAAGTTTTTTAATCCGTCAGCTGACGGACAAAAAACTAAAATGACAAGCTGCTTTTTAGTTCTTATTTATCATTTGGCAAGGTGCGGATGGGCTGTTAGCTGCAGTTTTACTGTCATTACGAAGCATTTTCTTACGGGTTTATTGCCTAGGGTATACATCACACCCGCCCTATGCATTTTTATTTTTTGAATAGTTGTAATAGTCCTATCCTCTTCTTCTTTCCAATAAAATCATCATCATTAAACCCAACATTATTCTTTCGTTGTTGCCTTCACCTAACTCACCCAATTTTGTTATTTCAAATTGTCGTCCAAAAAATGAAGGCATTTTTTTTATTCGTACAATTGGTAAGTTATCCATATTAGCAACAATATAGGATGGATTAAACAAATAACCAGTAAATAAACCCAAAACAGGAACTTCTCCTAACAACGAATCAAAAACTTTGGTCCAAGCATTTTCTTCGTTAATGGTATATTGTTTTTTTTGGTTTTTATCAATTATTTCGTAGGTTGCTTTCCAAATAGAACGCCAGCCTTTTCGGGCAATTTTACCAAACTCAATTCCATTTTCATCAAAAAATGTATAAGCTGCAGAAAAATCTAACCATCGGTCTGCTTTAATTTTATAATTGACCTTGCTTTTAGTTTCGTCGTTGTAAATATTAATGTCTTCTTTGAGCTTAAACATTTTTTGTTTTACGTAGGCAATCGTATTTCCATTGGCATCTTTTGCTACAAAATCGTTAGAAAATGTAGTGATGTTAAATTGAAAGTTAACAGGATAATTAATATTTTTCATCATCGATTGGTTTTAGGTCTTAATAAGCAAGTAAATATAAAATAAAATGTGATACTATAAGTTGTTTTTAAATCATATTTAAGTGGGTTCTAAAAATTGAATTTTTCAATAACATACCCCTTACCCCTCTTGATAGAGGGGAAGTAATATGTTAATTTTTAGAACCCTTCTTAAAGGCAATGGAGTTGAAAAAATAGTTTATTTCAAACCTCTATTTTCTAGTAATGCGTCAATATTAGGTTCTTGACCTCTAAAATTTTTGTATAAAATCATTGGATCATCGGTGCCGCCTTTAGACAGTACTTGTTCTCTAAAAAGTTTTGCTTTTTCTTGGTTAAAGATGTCACCTGTTTCTTTAAAGGCTTGAAATGCATCAGCATCAAGTACAGCAGCCCAAATGTAGGCGTAATAGCCAGCAGAATATCCTCCGCTAAAAATATGGTTAAAATAACCGCTTTTGTAACGAGGTAAAATTTCATCCATTAATCCAATTTCATCCATTGCTTTTTTTTCGAAATCAGCAGGATTTTGTAAGTCAGAAGTTGTTAACGTGTGCCATTTTAAATCTAGTATAGCAGCAGCCAAATATTCAACAGTCATAAATCCTTGGTTAAATTTACGAGAGTCTTGTAATTTTTTCATTAAGACATCAGGAATAACTTCTCCGGTAATGTAATGCTTGGCATACATTTTTAACACTTGTGGTTCTCCTGCCCAATGTTCCATAACTTGTGATGGGAGTTCAACAAAATCTCTTGGAACAGCAGTACCTGATAATTTGTTGAAAGTAGAATTGGAAAGTAATCCATGCAAACCGTGACCAATTTCATGATACATGGTTTCCACTTCTTCAAAGGATAAAAGAGCTGGTTTATCAGCTGTTGGTTTTGTAAAATTTAAAACATTGGTAATAATTGGAGTTACCATTTCTCCGTCTTTATACGATTGTTTTCTGTACGAATTCATCCATGCTCCACCACGTTTGCTATCTCTTGGATGAAAATCCATAAATAAAATTCCTATATGTTTTCCGTTACTTTCTTGTACTTCAAAAGCAAGTGCATCAGGATGAGGTGTTGGAATATCTTTTCTTTCAATAAATTTAACTTGATATAAATTGCCGATAACTTCAAACAAGCCTTTTCGAACATTGTTCAGCTCAAAGTAAGGTCTCAATTCTTCTTCGTCTAAATCGTACTTTGCTTTACGAACTTTTTCGGAATAATACCACCAATCCCATGAAGCTAATTTGAAATTACCACTTTCTGCATCAATCATTTTTTGCATTTCAACAACTTCTTTTTCTGCTTTAGGCAATGCTCTGTTCCATAAATTCATCAATAGTTCATTAGCAGCTTCAGGCGTTTTAGCCATGTTATCTTCTAAAATATATTCTGCCCATGATTGGTATCCCAATAAGTTTGCTTTTTTTACTCGTAAATAAGCTATTTTAGCAACATTGGTATTGTTATCAAATTCATCACCAGTATTACCACGATTCATCCAAGCAGTATATACTTTTTCTCTTAAAACTCTATTTTGGGCATATTGTAAGAGTTGAATCCAGCTTGATTTATGTAGCGTTACCAACCATTTTCCTTCTTGTCCAGCGTTTTTAGCATCTAATGCCATGGCATCTTTAATAGATTGAGGTACACCAGCTAATTCAGCTTCACTATCAATCAAGTGTTTCCAGTTATTATCTCCTTTCAAGGTATTTTCTCCAAATTGAAGTGCCAATAAACTCAAATCTTTATTAATTGATCTTAATTCTTCTTTTTTATCTTCAGCTACATTGGCACCACTTCTAACAAAATCTTTATAAATTTCTTCGACTAATTTTTTTTGTTCCAGATTTAGGTTAATTGGTTGCTTTTGGTCTTTTCCTTTTGGTTCTTGAGTTAAGTTGTTGCGATTATCATAAACCGATTTTATTCGCGCAAAAAGATTAGCATTGAGCATAATATCATCGCTGTGTTTACTCATTATTGGCGATAAATTTTTTGCTATTTCTTGCAATTCTTTATTGGTGTTGGCAGATGTTTGATTGTCGAACACATTGTCAACTTTATTCAAAAGGACACTACTGTTTTCTAATGCTTCAATGGTATTTTGAAAGGTTGGTTTTTCTTTGTTATTCACAATTTTCTCTATTGCTGCACGTTGCTCAGCCATTCCTTTTTCATAGGCAGGTTGGTAATGTTCTGGTTTTATTTTATCAAAAGTTGGAACTTCAAATGGAGTTCCATAGTTGCTAAAAAATGGATTTACAGTAGATTGAACTTGTGCTTTTGCAATTGTCATAAACAAGAGTAATGTAATGATTAAATATATTCTTTTTTTCACAGTTTAAGTATTTTTATATGAGTTGGTAAACCTACTACAAAAAACACATAAAAATACTGTTTAAAATCATATTGTATTTACTCCAAATAAATAACCAATAAATGCAGTAATTCCCATGGCTAGTGTCCCCCAAAAAGTGATACGTATTATGGCTCTTGAAATATTTGATCCACCAGTTTTTGCAGCAACAGTTCCTAATGTGATGAGGAAAATTAAAGCAAAAATATATTGGATATAAACCATTTGCTTTAATGGTGCAATTAATGCAACTATTGCAGGCAAAACTCCTCCAAAAACAAATGCCATTCCAGATGCAAAAGCAGCTTGAAATGGTTTTGCTTGTGTAATTTCATTAATTCCTAATTCATCTCTAGCGTGAGCTTCTAATGCATTATGAGCAGTTAATTGTTCTGCCACTTGAAGTGCTAACTTTTTATCTAACCCTCTTTCTTCATATATTTCTGCCAATTCAATTAATTCAGCCTCTGGTGTCTCCTCTAACTCTTTAATTTCTCGTGCTAGGTCAGAGCTTTCTAAATCGGCTTGTGAACTTACCGAAACGTATTCTCCAGCTGCCATAGATAAAGCACCAGCTACCAAACCAGCAACCCCTGCAAGAACAATTGGATCTCTTGTATCGCTAGCTGCTGCAACACCAATAATAATACTTGCAGTAGATAAAATGCCATCGTTAGCACCTAATATTGCGGCTCTTAACCAACCACTCCTAATGATGTAATGTTTTTCAGATTCTAACATTGTTTAATTATTTTGTAATTACTCAGTCGTATTTTTTAACCACATAGTTACAGGTTTTAATACTAAAAGTAAACATAGAATCTTCGCTTTACATAGAATTCTATGTTTAAAATTCATGTCTATGAAATACTTTTATTTTTAAAATCACCCATATAACTATGTTTCTATGTGGTTTATAGTTTTGTAATGCTTTTTTATTACAAATTCTTCTATATGCACAATTGGTTAAATATATCATTTTATGTCTTTACTGATTTGTTTGCCTAAATTATAAAAAGTAAAAGCCCAAATATCTGCCCATTCTTCAATTAATTTACTTTTTGGTTTACCAGAACCATGTCCTGCTTTGGATTCTATTCGAATTAAGGTTGGATTTTTACTTTGGTTTTGCTTTTGTAATTCTCCGGCAAATTTAAAAGAATGTGCTGGAACAACTCTATCATCATGGTCGGCAGTTAAAATTAGGGTAGCTGGATATGCTACTTTTTTTACATTATGCAAAGGAGAATATTTAATTAAATTATCAAAGTCTTCTTTCTTTTCACTAGAACCATATTCTACCGCCCAAGCCCAACCAATAGTAAATTTATGAAAACGTAACATATCCAAAACACCAACTCCAGGCAAAGCTACTTTGGCTAAGTTTGGTACTTGAGTCATTACAGCTCCAATTAGTAAACCACCATTGGAGCGACCATGTATCGCCAATTTTTCGGTAGAGGTGTATTTTTTAGTTTTTAAATAGTTGGCAGCACCTATAAAATCATCAAATACGTTTTGCTTTTTATTTAACATCCCTGCTTTGTGCCATTTTTCGCCATATTCACTTCCACCTCTAAGAGTTACCACCGCATAAATTCCTCCATTTTGTAAAAACACAGCATTTACCACACTAAAAGTTGGTTTAATACTGATGTTAAAACCTCCATAACCATACAACAAACAAGGATTTTTTCCGTCCATAACCATTCCTTTTTTATGGGTGATAAACAGTGGAATTAGCGTGCCATCTTTACTTTTAAATTTTACTTGTTCAGTAACATAATCTTCCGATTTAAAATTAATAGTAGGTTGAAAGAAAAGTTCCGTTGTTAAATTATCCACATTTAGTTTGTAGCTTGAGGTGGGAGTAGTAAAAGAAGTAAAAGAATAATAAGCTATGTTTTCGCCTTTTTTACCGCTCACTCCATAACTGACTCCAATACCTGGTAATTCTAAATCTTTTAGGTAAGAACCATCCATTTTATAAATTTCTATTTTACTTTTCACATCTTTTAAATAAGTAGCAAAAAGCTTATTGCCTGCAAAATTGGCACCTTCTAACAAGTAGGTTTTTTCTGGAATAAAATTTTTCCAAGTTTCTTTTTTAGGTGATTGAAGTGTAGTGTAAGCAACTCGGTTGTTTGGCGAATTGTAGTTGGTAAAGATGAGTAACGTATCGCCCAAATTATCCATTACCCAACTATCATTATCAAAATCACTAACTAAGGTGATAAATTCGCTATTTTCTTTTGTTAAATCTTTTGCATACAACGAATTTCCACTCGTGCCTTCAGATGCAGAAATAATTAAAAAATGTTCGTCTTCCGTAGTGCCTCCACTATGGTTTCTTAGCGGGTGTTCCTTATCTTCAAAAATAACTTTGTCATCACTTTGTTGGGTACCAATTTTATGGTAAAACACCTTATGAAATTCGTTTTTATTAGAAAATTCTTTTCCAGCTTCTGGCGTATCGTATCCACTGTAATAAAATCCATCTTTATACCACGAAATACCCGAAAATTTTACCCAATGAATGGTGTCTGGTAGTAATTTTTTGGTAGCGATTTCCATTACAATAATTTCACTCCAATCAGACCCCGACTTAGAAATATCATACGCTAAATATTGATTATTTTTTGAAACGCTTAATGAACCAATAGAAGTGGTGCCGTCTGTTGACAAGGTATTAGGGTCTAGCAAAATTTCTTCTTTTCCATCTTCACCTGTTTTAATGTAATAAACAGATTGGTCTTGTTTACCATTGTTTTTGGAATAGATGTAATAATTACCATGTTTTGATGGAGTTCCAATGGTTTCGTAATCCCACAAATCGGTTAATTGTTTTTTTAAGCTTGCCCTAAATGGGATATCATCTAAATAATCTTCGGTAATCATGTTTTGATTGGTTACCCATCTTTTAGTTTCGTCAGAATTATCATCTTCTAGCCATCGGTAAGGGTCTGCTATCTTTTTTCCAAAATAATCATCAACAACAGATGTATCCATTCTAGTAGTGATGTATTTGTTTTTCATTTCTTGAGCAAAGCCAAAATGACTTGCCGCAATAAATAATGCTGAAATAATGATTGAGTTTTTCATAATGTCATTTTAAAATACGTTTGGTAAATTTCTTCTCGTTAATTTTAAGTCTTGTAAAATTGCAGATTTTACTTTAATGGTAAACAAATAACTTTGTCTAGGTCCAAAAGGAATCCAATTAAAAACCATTTCCCAACAATGTAAATCGCGATAAATGTCAATAGAAGTGTAAGATAGGTCTTTTAATTCAAAATCATAGCCTGAGTTAAAACCAATTTTCCATTTAGGAGTCAAACTAACATCTCCTGAAAAATTTAAAGTTTGGATGACATCCGACTGATATTGAGGTTTTGAATACCTGATGTTATAATTAACACTTAATGTCCAAGGTATATTAAAATCAATATAAGCTTCAGGATTTGCTCTAATGTATGCTAACTCTTGCTCTGATCCGTATTCACTAGTTTTACTTTCAGTTACTCCAGTTTTACTGTTTAGAGAAAATCCAGCAGATAAGTTGGCAGTAACTAACCTGCCAATTCTTCCATCCCTTGCCCATTCTGTGGTGTTAACTTTAGTGATGATGCCAGTAGTTTTATTAGAATCCAATGCATAAGGGTCGAAACTGGAAGAAAAATTAAGTGTTAATTTTTTAAATATTAATGTTCTTGCTTCAATTTGAATGTTGCTCCAATTTAATGAATCAGGAACTACATTATAACTGGAAGAGAAATTTAAACTCTCTAGCAATTTTATTTTTGTGTCTTTACCCAAGCTATCTTTTCTGTTTCTTACTTTCATTTCAAAATTGTTTAATAAACCTAAATTTATTAACCCAGCTTCTTTTGTATTGGAAACTCCATAAATACCATTTTCAAAAATTGAATAGTCGTGAACGATATTAGAAGTATCAGTATAACTTCTTAAACCACTTTTATTTTCTGGAGTATAAGAAAAACCTACACTAGGGGTTACCACATGCCTCAATGCTTTAATTATTTTGCCTCGATATTGATACATTCCAAAAACTTTGGTTGATAAACCGACAGACATGTTATAAGAATTTCCCCTAACAAAATTAGCTAAAGTATCTGTTTTTAGCTGATTATTTTGGTCGTCCCAACTTCTATTTAGAGATTGTAAATACCAAATTTCAGAATAATTAAAAGCAGGATTTACAGTAAAATTATTCAACAATTTAAAAGAAGTACTTACAGGAATCGTATGTTTCATTCCGTTTTTAAATTCCCTTTTTAATTCATCAAAATTGTTGGAAGTAAAAAGACTGTCGCCAGCGGTTACTTCATTTTTGGCGTTCATCGAATAGCTTAAACCAATTTTTTCATAAAATTTTTGTTTGCCTACTGTTTTTCTTTTCAAAGGATAAATTCTCGACATATTAAATGCAACTTCTGGGAGTCTTAACGTAACAGATTTAGTAACGGTGTTTTGGTTATGGTATGCGTTCATCGATAAATTAAAAGGTTTTCCAGCCCACGATTTAGCATAAGATATGGAAGAATTAAAAGAGGTACTCAGGTATTCTGCTCCTGTACTATTAAAATTGTTAGTATAATTTTCACTATTACCAAAATTTACATTGGCAGAAAAAGTACTGTTAGGACGAGCTTTTGGGTCTTGAATATGATTCCATTTTATAAAGAAGTTACTATTTTCTGCATAATTTGGAAATTCTTTAAACCCATTTTTAAAGACAGAATAATTAGTATTCAACATGCCCGAAAATTTGTATCGTTTTTTATAGTTGGTTAAAAAATTTGCACCCCAACTTCCTTTTGAATAATAATCTCCGGTTAGCTCTGCACTTACATTATCACTAACTGCCAAATAATATCCACCATGCAACAAGAAAAATCCATATTGAGCACTTTCTCCTGGCGTTGGAATAATTAAACCAGAACGCTGTTTGTTAGAGTTAGGAAAAAACCCAAAAGGAATAGCTATTGGAGTTGGAACATCTTCGATAACTAAATTTGCAGGACCAGTTACTATTTTATCATCAGGTATAATTTTTAGCTTATTGGTACTAAAAAAGTAATGAGGGTGGTTGAGATTACAGGTGGTGTATTTTCCGTTTTTAATGTATAAAATGTCATCGGGAGTTTTATATATTTTATCTCCATGAATATAGTTCTCCCCTTCGTGCGTCATGGCATTATAAATTACTCCTTTTTTAGTTTTAAAATTATACTTCATTTCATGAGATTTAACCTCTTGCCCACCTTCTTTAAAAATTGGTTCACCAACATATTTTCCTAAAGAATCTTGTTTTCCTTTGGCTAAAATGATATTTGAATCCATGTTTATTTCAATGTCTTCGGCTTTTAATTCAATGTTTTCATAATAGACCTCTGAACTTCCAAATAAATAAACCAATTTATTTTTGATATCGATACGGATAGAATCTTTAGCGATATAGGTAACTTTAGATTTTAGGGCATCACCAGAAGTTAAGTCTTCCAATCGAACAGAATCAACTTTTGTTGAGTCTGTTTTTTCACCTAATGACTTTAAGCCATCAGCTGAAAAAACAATCGATGTATCCACTTTAGAGGAGTCCAAAGTTTGTCCAAAAACTGAAACAAATGGGTGTAATAACAGAACTGTAAATACGAGAATATTAAGTTGTTTTAAATACTTGGTATTAAAGTTGCGTTTCATTAAAAGCTAATTTCTTATCTATTTACAATGTTTATGAAGTGTATAAATAAGAATTATTAACAATAAAGTTGTGATAATTAACTATTTATTAAGAAGAACCAAAACTAAAAAAAATAACTTTTGCAAAAGAGTTTTTAACATAAATATAACGTAGTCGATGAACAAACGCTTATTATTCTATTTTATGGTGTTAATAGGATGTTTTATCTTATTAACCAATTTTGCTATTGATAAAACTGATTTTTTTGGAATAAATGTAATTTGTATAGATGCAGGACATGGCGGTAAAGACGGCGGCTGTGTTGGAAGTGTGGCTAATGAAAAAGATATAGCATTATCAATTGCACTTAAATTAGGTAAACAAATTAAAGAAAATTTTAAAGATGTTGAAGTTATTTACACAAGAGAAACAGATGTTTTTATTGAATTAGGAGAAAGAGCAAGGATTGCCAACAGAGCTAAAGCAGATTTATTTATTTGCATTCATGTGAATGCTTCAGAAACCAAAACATCTATTGGAACAGAAACTTTTGTGATGGGTCTGCACAAAACCGAAGCCAACTTAAATGTTGCAAAAAGAGAAAACGCTTCCATATTATTAGAAGATGATTACAAAACAAAATACAGTGATTTTGATCCCAATTCACCCGAATCTTATATTGCATTGACCATGCGTCAAAATGCGTTTGTCGAACAAAGCTTAAATTTAGCTGCTAAAATACAAACCCAATTTACAGATAGAGTAGGAAGAAAGAATAGGGGAGTTAAACAAGCGGGTTTTTTAGTGCTGCATCAAACGAGTATGCCCAGTGTTTTAATTGAGACTGGCTTCTTAAGCAATACCGAAGAAGAAAAGTTTTTAGCCTCTAATATTGGGCAAGATTATTTGGCTTCAGCAATTTTTAGAGCTTTCAAAGAATACAAACAAGAAATAGAAAATAAAGATAAATTAGAAAAGAAAGATGTGGTTGAAGAAGTAAAAGAAATAAAGGAAAACAAAGAAGAAATTAAAATTGATAAAAACGACAAGAAAAAAAATAAGGAAGTGCCTGTTGAAAAAGGAGTTGTGTTTTCTGTTCAAATAGCCACTTCTTCGGTAAAGTATGAGCTGCTTCCTGAAAATTTTAATGGAGTAGAAAATGTAACTATCTACGAAGCTGGAGGTTTGTTTAGATATACTGTTGGTAAAGAAAAAAACATGACCGATGCCAATACTTTGCAACTACAATTGAGAGCTAATGGATTTACAGATGCTTTTATCGTTGCTTTTTCTGATGGAGTAAGAATACCAATTAGTGAAGCATTGAGTCTTCAAAAGTAAATTTAAAGGGAGTCCTAAAAATTAACATTTCACATCCCCTCTATAAAGAGGGGTTAGGGGTGTGTAATCAAAAAATCAATTTTTAGAACTCCCCTTAATTAGGCATATTTATACTTGGTAGTTCAAATCACTTTAGCGATATTTGTATCTTTATTTAACAGATTACATGAAAATTTACAAAGAAGTTAAAGTTGGTTTTGTTGCGATATTAGCCATTGTGATTTTAATTTGGGGGTATAACTTTCTAAAAGGTACCAATATCTTATTTAAAACGAAAAGTGTTTATACGGTTTATCCTTATATTGGAGGGTTAGTTAAATCTTCACCAGTTTTGATTAATGGATTTCAAGTGGGAGTTGTGAACGAAATTTATTTTAAACCAGACCAATCAGGAAATATTATTGTAGAATTGACCATTACTGATAAAGACATTAAAATACCTAAAAACTCTATTGCCAATTTAATCAGTTTAGATTTATTAAGTTCCAAAGGAATTGGTTTGAAATTAGGTGATTCTCCTGTTGAAGTACAATCAGGTGACACCATTGATTCCTATTTTGAACCCTCCATGTTAGACGGTGTAACCGAACAAATTTTACCCATTAAAGTTAAAGCAGAAAACCTGATGCTGTCGATGGATTCTGCTGTTGTGGAATTTAAAACCACCATGGAAAATCTAAATGGAGTTTTTAACGAAAAAAATCAGCGAAACATAAGTCTGGCTATTGCTAGCTTAAAAACGACTATTGAAAGTTTTGATAATTTGGCAAGTAACTTTAATGCTACTCTAAACACCTCCATAAAACCTACCATGAAAACCTATAAAAATTTAGGAGACTCTTTGGCTGCACTTAACATGAGAGCGACTTTAGATAAAGCCCAAGCAACATTGGATAATATGTCTATTATGCTGAATAAAATTAATAAAGGCGATGGCACCATGGGAAAATTAATCAATAACGATTCGTTGTATCATAATTTAGAAGCCGTAACTAAAGACATGGATATTCTTTTGATTGATATGAAAGAAAATCCTAAGCGGTACGTTCATTTTTCGGTATTCGGAAGAAAAGATAAAAAAAAATAATTAGACAATTAGATAATGGGAAATGAAAGTAATTTTATATGCTGAATGATAATTTTAAATGTCTAATTTCTAATGCCTAATATCTAATTAATGGAAATTTCAAGCATCATTTTTATAGTTCTTTTAATAGTTGCGGGAGGTTTATTCTTCAAAAATCTGAAAACCATTATCAGAAACATCCAACTTGGTAAAGATTTAAAAATAAACGATAGAAAAGGAGAACGTTATTGGTTAGTTCTTAAAGTTGCTTTAGGACAGTCTAAAATGGTAGTGAAACCAGTCGCTGGTTTATTGCACATTATTGTTTATGCAGGGTTTATCATTATCAACATCGAAGTTTTAGAAATTGTTTTAGACGGAATATTAGGTCACCATCGTTTATTCTCTTTTTTAGGAACCTATTATCATCTTTTCATTTCTGCTTTCGAATTTTTAGCCTTAGCGGTTTTATTGGCTTGTGCTATTTTCTTAATAAGAAGAAACATTCTAAGAATAAAACGTTTTCACAGTCAGGAAATGACCGCTTGGCCAAAATCTGATGCTAACCTAATTTTGATAACCGAAATATTGTTGATGAGTGCATTTTTATTGATGAATGCAGCAGATACTCAACTTCAAAATTTAGGTAGTGAGCATTACACCAAAGTGGGAACATTTCCAATTAGTGGTTGGCTGGTTGGTTTATTCTCATCTTCTTCCGAAGGAAGTTTAATTTTGTTGGAAAGAGGATTATGGTGGTTTCACATTGTTGGAATTTTTGCTTTTTTAAATTACCTACCTTACTCTAAACATTTTCATATTTTATTGGCATTTCCAAATGTTTATTACTCTAAACTAACTCCTAAAGGACAGTTAACTAACATGGAAGCTGTAAAAAAAGAAGTTGCAATGATGTTTAATCCTTCAGCCGACCCCTATGCTGCACCAGC
This sequence comes from uncultured Vicingus sp., assembly GCA_964360245.1. Lineage (GTDB taxonomy): Bacteria > Bacteroidota > Bacteroidia > Flavobacteriales_E > Vicingaceae. The sequence goes on along the minus strand of CAYHWX010000016.1, from coordinate 23,673 downwards.
AGATCCTTCAGCTGACGGAGAACCAGAACGGTTTGGAGCAAAAGATGTTCGTGATTTAACTTGGAAACAATTGATGGACGCTTACACTTGTACCGAATGTGGAAGATGCACAGCAGTTTGCCCTGCAAATATTACTGGAAAAAAATTATCTCCACGAAAAATTTTGATGGATACCAGAGATAGACTAGTAGAAGTAGGAAAAGGTATAGATAAGAACGGCAAAGACTTTACAGATAATAAATCGTTATTGAGAGATTACGTTACCGAAGAAGAATTATTGGCTTGTACTACTTGTAATGCATGCACAGAAGCTTGCCCTGTCAACAACGACCCACTTTCTATTATTGTAGATTTACGCAGGTATTTAATTATGGAAGAGGCAAAAGCTCCTTCCGAATGGACAGGAATTTTTACCAACATAGAAAATAACGGAGCTCCTTGGCAATTTGCACAGGCAGATCGGTTAAAATGGAAAGATGAAAACTAACTTAGCTTAAGGTTGGATGTCAGAAGACCGAAGCCTGAAGGCAGAAGTTGGAAGTAAAAAATGACCGATAACTTAATGACTAATGACCAATAACTAAAATTATGAGTGAATTAAAAGTACCAACAATGTCAGAAATGATGGCTTCTGGACAACAACCTGAGGTGTTGTTTTGGGTAGGCTGTGCAGGAAGTTTTGATGACAGGGCAAAAAAGATTACGAGAGCTTTTGTAAAAATATTAAACAAAGCAGGAGTTAATTTTGCCGTATTAGGAACAGAAGAAAGTTGTTCTGGAGACCCAGCAAAACGTGCTGGAAATGAGTTTTTGTTTCAAATGCAAGCTATGGCAAACATACAAGTTTTAAATGGTTATGAAATAAAAAAAATAGTAACCACTTGCCCACATTGTTTTAATACCATCAAAAATGAATACCCCGAATTAGGAGGCAACTACGAAGTAAAACACCATACCGAATTTTTACAAGAATTAATTAACGATGGCAAACTAACCATTGAAGGTGGTAGCTTTAACGGAAAAAAAATTACTTTTCACGACCCTTGTTATTTAGGAAGAGCAAACAATGTATATGAAGCCCCTCGTGTTTTATTAGAAAAATTAGATGCCGATTTAGTAGAAATGAAACGCTGCAAAACGGATGGTTTGTGCTGTGGAGCAGGAGGAGGACAAATGTTTAAAGAATCCGAAAAAGGAAACAAAGAAATTAACATTGAAAGAACGGAAGAAGCAATCGCACTAAATCCAGACATCATTGCAACAGGATGTCCGTTTTGCATGACCATGATGAGTGATGGTGTGAAGTTAAAAGATAAAGAAAATGAAGTTAAAGTTTTGGATATCGCTGAATTGATAGTTCAAGCAAATAAATTATAAAATATGGAAGAAAATTACACAACATACCCTAATAATGCTAAAGTTTGGGTTTACCAAAGTAACCAACAGTTAGACAAAGATGAAGTGGATTATCTAAAAGTACAATTGGATGATTTTATTTCGTCGTGGGAATCGCATGGAAAATTATTAAAAGCAACTTTCGAAATCGTTCATAATCTTTTTGTTGTCTTATTTGTTGACGAACAAGGAGATAAAATGTGCGGTACTGCTCAAGATAATTCTATCCGGTTAATGAAACAATTAGGAGCTGAGTTGGAGGTTGATTTTTTAAACAGAATGACACAGTCTTATAAAAAAGGAGATCAAGTAAAAATTGTTCAAATGAATGATTTTAGCACCTTATTAGCCAATAACGAAATTGATGAAAACACCATTGTTTATAACAACATGGTTACTACCAAATACGATTTTGATAACTATTGGGAAGTGCCTCTAAAAGATAGTTGGCATAAACAGTTGTTGGTGGTTGGTTAATAGCTTTTTTTATAATTTAACCTTATCGTGACAGAACTGGGAGTACTTATAGTAATAAATTATTAAGTTATGAAGACGTTAATTTTAAAGTTATTTTGTATTGTTTTTCTTTTACATTTTTCGAATTTTTCTTTTTCCCAAAATGGAAGTATAGAAAAAGCTACATTGTATATTATCAAAACAGGTTTATATGGGGCTGCTTTGGGTGCTAATGTATTTGTTAATGATACTTTTGTTGGCAATTGTGGTAATGAGGAATATTTGAAATTAGAGATTGACACTGGGTTTAATTTAATATGGGCAAATGCAGGTTCGCTTACTAAAACATCTTATATTGAAGCTAGATTAAAAGCCGGTAAGACTTACGTTGTAAATGTTTCACATGCATTTAGTATTCTAGTGCCCTCTGTAAATCTTAATGCAATTGACGACAAATCTTCAAAATATGAGTTAGAAAAGGCTAAAAATCACATTAAAAATAAAAGATATTTAAATTACCAATCACGTCAATTACTTGAAAAGCAACAGAAATTAAAAAATACCATAGAGAATGGTCTAGCAATTTATAAAAAGTTAAAAGAAAAAAGAAAATGTCAATTTCAGCAACTAATTTATCCAATAACTCTATGATTAATAAAAAAAATATATTTACCAGAATTGTTTTAATTGTTATTGTATCATTATTAATCGTGTCTTGTGGAAATTCCGATGATGTTGTTTCTGGTCACTTTTTACAAAAAAGAAAATATAATAAAGGAATTTTTGTTAATTTAATAAAAAGAGATAATAAAAACAATTTCTTTTACCGTGAAGATGATAAGAAGGAAATTGCAATATCGAATAAAACTGATAATATGGTTTCAGAAGATGAATTAACTCTATCAGTTATTAAAGATGAACCTAAAAAATCAGAAATTTTTTTGTTGGCATCAGTAGAAAATAAGGTACTTAACCTTAATAACATTTATGTAGAAAAAAATAAGCCGATAGATGATTATTTTACTGAGAATAAATTAAGACATAATATGAATTATATAATTCAAAAAAATGAAGATGACAATTATATAAAAACTGAAAAGTTAGGCCTTATTGGAGTATTAGTAGGGCTGTATAGTATTTTTGTTCAGTACGGAAGTGTTGAAACAGCAGCAATTGCATCTTTTTCATTTGGAGCAATAGCTATAATTTTGTGTATAATTAGTATTGTCAAAATAAAGAAGAATCCTGAAAAATATCGAAGAAATAACATATTCACTTATGGGGGAATTATCCTTGGAGCTATAGCAATAATAAGAGGATTTATATATTTATCTCAGTTTTGATTATTTTTTCTTAATAGTATAAATAGTCTGTGTTGGAAAAGCCATTTCTAAACCGTTAGCACTAAATTGTTTTAAATTTTCTAGCTTCATAATGGTTTAAGTTTTCAAAGTATCACTTTCTTTTTTAATGAAATACACTAAGAGAATTTTAAGCGAAAAAATTCTTTCATAAAATTAAAAACAAAGTGAAAAGTTAATAAAAAACTATTTATAGTAAAACCTAAAAAATAAAGTTAAAATCATAGATTTTAAGAATTATAATTATTACTTTTAGTACAGATATAAACCCATTAAATTAAAAGCGATGAGTATGATAGAAAATGATTATTTATGTCCAAAATGTAAAGGACATTTAAATGTGAGTGAATCGTTAGTATTTGCAACAAAAACACATAAAAAACACAAAGGATTAATTTTATTAAGCCCTAAAGTTGGGGAATATAAATACAAACATCATCCAAAATTTCAATTAGAAAAAGGAGAAAAAGTAGAATTTTATTGCCCTTTATGCAATGCAGATTTAACTTCTTCTAAAAACAAAGACCATGCAATGATTTACATGGTAGCCGACGAAGATAATTTTGAATATGAATTGTATTTCTCAAAAATTGCAGGAAAACAAAGTACCTACTTAGTTGCTCACGACAGTGTTGAAATGTTTGGGGAAGATGCCATTGATTTTGAAGATTTGATGTATGAATAATTCTTAAAAATTAGCTGTACTATTGGAAGTGATTGTTACTACTGAGGTAAAGAAGCAGACAAGTTTTTTTGTCTCAGATAAATCAAGAAGAGTCTTTTCAATTGAATGAGTTTTCATTCATCAACTGGGGGCAATGATATAACCATATAGACCATAGTCTTTAATGCAAAGTAGCTTAGAAGGAGTCTCAATCCGCCTTAGGCAGACACTTTATGATACTATAAAAATTTCGTTCTATCAATTTGCTATGTTTCTATGTGGTTTCGTAATTATTCTTATACCAAACCGCTAACAAAAGAGTGATAACGAATTTTGATTGCTAGTTTGGTTAATGCCGACAGACTAACTGTTTTAAAATAAAAACGAAGTGCATTATTTTAAATATCTTGTTAGCGGTTCGGTATTAATCAAAATTTGTGGTGAGTTGTAACAATTTTCATTGTTGAATAGTATAGACTACTTTAATAATTTTTTTTCTTTAAAATGTAGCTTCTTTTATTAGCATTTTTTAACATTTTAAAATCAACTATTTTTAGTACTTTCGCCTCAATTTTATTTATACTTATATGAATAATAGTTCAGATAAATTTATCGGAGAAGGACTAACTTACGACGATGTTTTAATGGTTCCTGCTTATTCAGAAGTTTTACCAAGAAATGTTGATGTCTCGTCTCACTTTACTAGAAACATTAAATTAAATGTGCCCATTGTTTCTGCAGCCATGGACACTGTTACGGAATCTAAATTAGCAATCGCTATTGCTCAGGAAGGTGGAATTGGTGTGTTGCATAAAAACATGACCATAGAACAGCAAGCAGAAAAAGTGAGAATTGTAAAACGCTCAGAAAGCGGAATGATTCAAGACCCTGTAACGCTTTCGGTAGACGCTGTTGTAAGTGACGCCCTAAAGTTAATGGCAGAATTTAAAATAGGAGGAATACCAGTTGTAGATTCCAAAAACCTTTTAGTGGGTATCGTTACCAACAGAGATTTAAGGTTTCAAAAAAATATGACTCGCCCTATCAAAGAAATAATGACCTCCCAAAATATTATTACCACTCCCGAAAATACCAGCTTAGAAACAGCAAGAGAAATTTTGCAACAACATAAAATTGAGAAATTACCTGTAGTTAATGCTAAAAATGAATTAAAAGGTTTAATCACCTACAAAGACATTACTAAAGTAATTTTAAAACCAAATGCTTGTAAAGATAAATTTGGCAGATTAAGAGTGGCAGCAGGAGTAGGAGTAACTGCCGATGTGATGGAAAGAGTTGATGCTTTATATAAAGCTGGGGTTGATGCAATTGTGATTGATACTGCTCATGGACATTCAAAAGGAGTGATAGAAACTCTTAAAAAAGTAAAAAAGAGTTTCCCTGATTTGGAGGTAATTGTTGGCAACATTGCTACCTCAGCAGCGGCAAAAGCTTTAGTAGAAGCTGGAGCAGATGGAGTAAAAGTTGGAATTGGTCCTGGTTCAATTTGCACCACCAGAATTATTGCTGGAGTTGGCGTTCCTCAGTTGACTGCTATTATGATGGTTGCAGAAGGACTAGAAGGAACTGGAGTCCCCTTAATTGCAGATGGAGGTATTCGTTTTACAGGAGATATTGTGAAAGCATTATCTGCTGGAGCAGATTCAATTATGGCTGGTTCTTTATTTGCAGGAGTTGATGAATCTCCTGGTGACACAATAATATATGAAGGAAGAAAGTTTAAAGCTTACCGCGGAATGGGTTCTATCGAAGCCATGCAAAAAGGTTCTAAAGATAGGTACTTTCAGGATGTAGAAGATGATATTAGTAAATTGGTGCCAGAAGGAATATCAGGAAGAGTACCTTATAAAGGACATTTAAGTGAAGTAATTTACCAAATGGTAGGAGGATTAAGAGCTGGAATGGGTTATTGCGGAGCAGCAAATGTCGAAGAATTAAAAAGAGCTAAGTTTATTCGAATAACACATTCAGGAATCAATGAAAGCCATCCTCATAACATTAGCATTACTAGTGAAGCACCAAACTATTCAAGATAATTTTAAAATTAAATCATAATGAAAAAAATCGTATTTGTATTATTAATTACTATTTCAGCAATTACTTTAAATGCTCAACAAACTGATCCTGTTTTATTAAAAATAGGAGATAAAGATGTTAAGTTATCAGAATTTAATGCCATTTTTAATAAGAACAACACCAACGAAAAAGCGACGGAAGAATCCATTAATGAATATTTAGATTTATACATTAAATTTAAATTAAAAGTTAGAGAAGCTGAAGAATTAGGTTATGATACCTTGCCAAAATTTGTGAATGAGTTGAAAGGTTATCGAAAACAATTGGCAGAACCATACTTAACAGATAAGGAAGTAACAGAAAGTTTAATAAAAGAAGCATACGACCGTATGAAAATTGATGTGCGAGCCAGTCATATTTTAATAGAAGCTAGTCCTGATGCATTACCTGCTGATACGCTAATTGCATACAATAAAGCATTAAAAGCTAGAAAAAGAATTATTGATGGTGAAGATTTTGCTAAAGTTGCGGAAGAAGTTTCCAGTGACCCTTCAGCTAAAAAAAATGGTGGAGATTTAGGTTATTTTTCTGCTATGCACATGGTTTATCCATTTGAAACAGCAGCCTATACCACTAAAGTTGGAGAGATTTCTATGCCAGTTAGAACCAGATTTGGATATCATATATTAAAGGTTTTTAACACCAGACCAGCGAGAGGAACCATCAAAGTAGCTCATATTATGGTTAAAGTTGATAACAATGCAACACCAGAAGATGCTGCTACAAAAAAAACTAAAATTGATGAGATTTATGGTAAACTAACCAAAGAAGGTCAAGATTTTGCTGAATTGGCAAAACAATTTTCAGATGATCAAGGTTCGGCAAAAAGAGGTGGAGAACTACCAGAATTTAACACTGGTAAAATGGTTGAAGCATTTGAAAATACTGCATTTGATTTAAAAAATGATGGTGATATTTCCGAACCAGTAAAAACTGATTTTGGTTGGCACATTATTAAACGATTAAGCTTAAAAGAATTGGAATCTTATGAAGTACTATACAATGAGATAAAAGCAAAAGTAGCGAGAGACTCTCGATCAAACAAAAGTAAAGATGTTTTACTTAAAAAAATAAAAGATGAAAATGGGTTCAAAGAAGACATTAAAAAAAGAAATGATTTCTATCAACTCATCACTAAAGACGAATACATTAAAGGAGAATGGAAAGCTGAAAAAGCTAAAAAATTTAATAAATTAATGTTTGGTTTTTATGCTCCTAATGGCGATAAAGTAGAATATACACAAACCGATTTTGCTAACTATATTGAAACACAAAAAACTAAAGGTAAAACAGATGCTAACATCATTGCCGAAATCAATCAATTATATACCAAAGTATTAGAAAAAACGGCAATTGATTTTAAAGATTCTAGGTTAGAAAAAACAAACGAGGACTTTAGGTTGTTAATGTTAGAATATCGCGATGGAATTTTACTGTTTGACTTGACCGATGAAAAAGTATGGTCTAAAGCAGTGAAAGATAGCACAGGTTTACAAAAATTTTATGAAGAAAATAAAAATAAATACCTATGGGATAAAAGAGTGGATGTTACATTATATAGTTGTAGCGATGAAACAGTAGCTCAAAATGTTCAGAAAATAATAAGTAAAAGGGCAAAAAAAGGGTACACCAACGAACAAATTCTTGCAATGGTTAATGTTAATAGTCAGTTAGCATTAAAAATTGAGGAAAATAGATATGCTAAAAACGACAATGAGGCTGTTGATAAAGCAACTTGGCAAACAGGAGTAACAACAGTTGTGAAAGGTGATAAAGGGGTTACCATTGTTGAAGTAAAAAAAGTTTTAGAACCTGAACCAAAGAAAATAAATGAAATAAAAGGATTAATTACGTCTGATTATCAAAACTACTTAGAACAAGAATGGGTGAAGGAGTTAAAATCTAAATACAAAGTTGACGTTAATAAAGATGTGTTAAAATTAGTTAAGTAATGACATGATTAACTTATTAACTGTTAATATTGTTAAAATTGTTGTATTGGCAGTTTATTATTTATGAGAACAATCCTCCTTTTATTGGTAGCTGTTTTATTTTCATGTAATTTATTTGATGAAAAGGTAGATAATACAGCTGTTGCTCGAGTTAAAGATAAGTACTTATTATATTCAGATATTGAGGATATTGTACCTAAAGATGCAAGTAAAGAAGATAGCCTTCTTTTTATTACTAATTATATTACTAGCTGGGTAAAAGAAAATTTAATTCTACAAAAGGCTGAATTAAATTTAGAAGAAAATCAAAAAGATTTTCAAAAACAGTTGGAGGATTATCGAAAATCGTTGTTGATATATTCGTATGAAAAAGAGTTAATAAAACAACTATTAGATACCAATGTTGATGCTTCTGAAATACAGAAGTTTTATGAACAAAATCAACAAAATTTTGTTTTAAAAGATGACATTGTAAAAGTAAGGTACTTAAAGGTTTTTAAGAAAGCACCACAAGTTAAAAAAATTAAAAAAATTTATAAATCGGCTAAACCTGAAGATGTTGAAAAATTAAAAGGATTAGCCCATCAGTATGCAGAAAAATTTCATTTAAACGATGAGGAATGGATTTATTTTGATGAATTAAAAAAAGAGGTGCCAATAGAAGTAGAACAAACAAAAGGCTATCTAAAAACCATCAATAATATGGAGGTGGAAGATTCATTATCTTACTACTTTGTTTATATCAAAGCATTTAAACTTAAAAATGATGTATCACCTTTGAGTTTTGAAACGCACAACATTAAAAATATAATTATTAATAAGAGAAAGTTAAGTTTGATTAATAAAATAAGCAGTGATTTGTACCAAGAAGCTTTAATGAATGAGGATATAGAAATTTATGATAAAACGAATGATAAAAAATAAAATAATAATTTTAATAACGATTATACTCTCCTTGTCTTTTCGTTTAAGTGCACAAGAAGAAGGAAAAGTAATCGATAAAGTGATTGCTGTTATTGGAGATAATATTATTTTAAAATCTGATTTAGAAGCTCAAATTGTTTCCATAAGAGCTCAAGGTGTATTAATTGATGACAAAGCTAGATGTGAAATGTTGGAAGAATTGTTATTCCAAAAATTGCTTTTACACCAAGCAGAATTAGATAGTGTTACAGTTACTGAATCTGAAGTAGAATCGGAAATTGATAGAAGAATGAATTATTTTATTGCTCAAATTGGGTCTGAAAAAAAATTAGAACAGTATTACAAAAAATCGATATTAGAAATTAAAGAGGAGTTCAGAATTATTGTAAAAGAGCAAATGATAAGTCAAAGAATGCAAGCAAAAATAACTGCTAGCCTTTTAGTAACACCTAAAGAAGTAAAAGCATATTTTAGTGAACTTCCTAAGGATAGCATTCCATTAATAGAATCAGAAGTAGAATATGCTCACATTTTAATTAATGCAAAAGAAAGCGATGCTGAAAAAGAAGAAGCAAAGAACAAAATTAATAGTTTAAGAGAACGAATTATTAACGGAGAAGAATTCTCAACTTTAGCCATCTTGTATTCAGAAGATGAAGGTTCTGCTAAAAATGGAGGTGAGTTAGGTTTTATGGGAAGAGCAGAATTGGTCCCTGAATTTTCTGTTGTTGCATTTAAATTAAAAACTAAAGCAGTCTCAGAAATTGTCGAAACCGAATATGGCTATCACATCATGCAATTAATTGAAAGAAGAGGTCAGAAAATGAATGTAAGACACCTATTGATAAAAGTTAATATTGGTGATGAGCAAGTAAAAAAAGCCAAAAATTTGGCAGATAGTGTGTATAAACTATTAGAAACCGATACGCTAACCTTTGAGCAATTAGCAGAAATCTATTCGGATGATAAACAGACACAAAAAAGCAAGGGATTGGTTGTTAATCCACAAACTGGTACTTCTCTTTTTAATATAGATCAGGTAAATCCACAGGTTTTTTATACCATCGATAAAATGAAACCAGGTGAAATTTTTCCACCAGTTCCAAGTCAAAGCTCTGGAGGGAAAAAAGGTTATCGTATCCTAAAATTAATAACAAAAACAGAACCTCATAAAGCATCGTTAGAGACGGATTACTCTAAAATTCAAGATGCTGCATTAATAAGTAAACAGAACATTGAAGTTAAAAAGTGGATTGCAGGAAAAATCAGTCAAACCTACATTAGATTAGATGCTGAATTAAAAGATTGTCAATTTCAAAACACTTGGATAAAGTAAAGAAAGGTGAAAGTAGAAAGGCGAAAGATGAAATTAGAAATTAGAAAGGAGAGGGCAATGTGCGTTTGGCTTTCCCTCCGTCAGCTGACGGAGGGTTAGGGGTGTGTAAAAAGTAAAAAGGCGAAAATAGAAAGGCAATTTGAAGCTAGAAAAAATAAACAGATAAAATTAGTTATGACAGAAAACCCATATAAAACAGAAGTAGAAGCAATCAATGCTTTTGTTGTTCGATATAAAGAGCTTAAAAATGAAATTGCCAAAGTAATTGTTGGACAGGATGACGTTATTAAAAAAGTGCTGATTTCAATTTTTAGCCGTGGACATTGTTTGTTGGTTGGTGTTCCTGGTTTAGCTAAAACTCTTTTAGTGAGCACCATTTCTGATTCCTTGGGTTTAACTTTTAGTCGAATTCAGTTTACACCAGATTTAATGCCTTCTGACATTATTGGTTCTGAAATATTAGATGAAAACAAAAATTTTAAATTTATCAAAGGTCCATTATTTGCTAACATTATTTTAGCCGATGAGATTAACCGAACTCCACCAAAAACACAATCTGCATTATTAGAAGCGATGCAAGAAAGAACAATTACTGCGGCAGGAAATCAATATAAATTAGATGAACCATTTTTTGTGTTAGCTACTCAAAACCCAATAGAGCAGGAGGGAACTTATCCTTTACCAGAAGCACAATTAGACCGTTTTATGTTTAACGTTTGGGTAGATTACCCAAAATATCAAGAAGAACTTTCTATTGTTAGAAACACAACTACTGATACTACTATTCAGCTCAATAAAGTAATGAATGCAGCAGAGATTATTTATTTTCAAAAATTAATCAGAAAGCTACCTGTTGCTGATAATGTGATGGAATATGCCGTAAAATTGGCATCAAGTACAAGAGCTGGAAACGAATATGCATCGGAAGTGGTTAATAATTATTTAAGCTGGGGAGCTGGTCCAAGAGCTTCTCAATATTTAATTGTAGGGGCAAAATGCCATGCTGCAATTAATGGAAAATATTCGCCCGACATTGAAGATGTAAAAGCAGTTGCTGAACCTATTTTACGCCACAGAATTGTAAGAAATTACAAAGCTGAAGCTGATGGATATTCCATTGAAAAAATAATAGACGGTTTACTCTAATTAGGGACTGTCTGTAAAGTATGGTTTTTTGGAATCAAGTCAGCAATTTACAGTCGGCAGTTTGCAAAAAAAACAACACTTTCCAGAGACCTTTGCCAACTGAAAATTGAGGATTGCCGACTTTAAAAACAGACTCTAATTAACTTTTACCTCAATAAAGTTACGGCTCCTTTTATCAAGAATTCTTCATCTGTTGTATTTAGGTACTTGATTAAATAGAAATAAGTTCCTTCGGTTACCTCTTTTCCATTGGTTTTTCCATCCCAATTTAATTGACGAGCGTCACTACTAAATACCACCTTTCCCCATCTATTAAAAATTGTAACAGAGGAAGAGTAAATAAAATCAATTCCAGGAAAAAAATCATTGTTGTTATCACCATTCGGAGTAAAAACATTTGGAAAATTAAAATCTGTTGAAATAACTTTGGTAATAGAATCAGTACACATGCCATTACTTTCGGTTAGTTGAATGGTATAAGTTCCTAAAGAATTGTAATTATGAATGGGATTGTAGGTAGTGTCTGTCTGATTATCGCCAAAATTCCAAAATGAATTCGTTCCGCCCGTGCTTGAATTATTAAAAGTAATAGTAGTGTTGTTGGTAAAAAACACATTATTGGCAGAAAAATAGGTAGGGGATATCGAAAAATCTACTAGTAAAGGAAAAAAAGTGGTATCAATCGGAATTTGCAGGTTGTTTAAAATTCCTCCATCACAACCAATTGATCCACCATAATAACTACCACCTGCAACTCCATTTATTCCACCAGCTAAAGAAACTACAGCACTATCTGGAACAGTAGCATTACTAAACCAACAAGTGCCACCACCACCACCACCACCAGGACCAAACCCTGCAGCAATAGTACTTCCACCTGAACCACCATTTAAGTCAATAGCTACCTTACTTAAAAAATCTTCAACAAATAAGATAACATTTCCACCACCTCCAGCACCACCAACACCATCTCCATAAGCTCCTCCGCTAGCTGAATTATTTCCTCTGGCAAAAATAGAATGCCCATTACCAGCTATTGCTTTACTGGATATGATAACAATTCCACCTCCATTTGCACCACTTGTTCCATTCCCAAAATGCTCATGCCCAGCACCACCACCACCACCCATAAAAATTTTATTTTCAGCATTAGAATACAGCAAAGGGTAACCACCTATACCAAAAATAAGTTTTTCATCTCCACTCGAATTAATTGGATATCCCCAACCACCATCACCGCCGCAGCCAAAATTTGCAACACCACCACCGCCTGTGGTATGAATATTTCCACCACCACCAGCATTTGCAGGAGCACCTCTGCCAGAAGTATAAGGTTCATTTCCATAAAAAGCAATTCCTTCACCTTTTAATGCATAGTATTGTGGATCTGGTGACTCGGCAATATAATCATAACGAATGTCGAAGATGTGATTGGCATCATGAACTATTCCACCTCTAAATCCTTTTCCAGTTGCATTGATGTGATTATTCATAATGATAGTATCTAATGCATCAATAGCAATAATTCCTCCAGTTTTTCCGTTCCAAACGGGACAAGTTAATATTCCATTGATTATTGGTTTTTGATATTGTGGCACTTTTACAATTTGTACATTTCCAGCAACTTGATAAGAACGAAGAAGAGAATATTTTAAAGAAATTATATTGCCACTTACAGATTTCACTTTTGCGAACTCGTAATTTCCAGCATCGCTATAATCCAATAAAGTTCCATAAGTTGAAGTATTGGTTCCATCAATGATAGCTCCTTGCATTTGAATAATTAAAATCAAATCATCAGCATAAAAATTATTGGCATCTGCAACTTGAAGTTGATGGTCGCATTTTTTTACATCGCTGATTAAATAAGTGTAAGCGTTTACAACTCCTGAGATACTAGGAGAACCATTTTTACCATTTCCTATTCCAGCAGCTAAAGATGGGGTAGCATATACTATAAGAGAAATGCTTACTACAAAAAAAAGAAATTTATTTTTTGCAACCATCATCTTATTTAATAACCGAAAATTTTAATAGCACCGATTCATCAGGCATATCTTCAATGTGTATTACTCTTAACTTGATAAAATAAATACCATTGGCATAACTTTTTACAGGAATAGAAATGGACTCCAAATTATATTGATAGGAAAAGGAACCAATTTTTTGCCCAACTACATTATGAATGGATATTTCAGCAACATCACCAACTTCAGCACCTAAAATTTTAACCAGTAAATTTTCACTCGTTGGATTAGGAAAAATGCTGATTGAAAAAGGTGGTGGTGGAGGTGGCAACGGTGGTGGACAAATTACAATTGGAGCATGAGAACCACTATTGTGGTACAATTCAACTCCTCCGCCATAATTACCAACAATTAACTCTACTGTTCCATCTTGATTTAAATCTCCGCCAGAAATGCTTGCTCTGTCACCAATAGTTAATCCTAAAAAAATGGAATCAATTAAAGTAAAACTTCCACTCATTTCGTTGTTTATATTTTGGTATAAATAAATGTAACCTCTTTCGGAACCAACCAATAGTGAAGATTCACCAGTACTATCCAAAACTGTTAAAAATGGGGAGCTGTAGCCAGTTAAATCTCCCGCTTTTTTTATATCAACTCCTCCAATGGTATTGCTCACTAAACTGAATTCGGCACTGGTTATGCTTCCTGTATTTTTGTAATAATTTAGATTACCATCTCGTTCACCAATCAATAAATCTAATAAGCCATCACAATTTGCATCTACCAATTGCGGAGCACTGTTTCTTCCAACATCAATACCTTTATAAAATGGGGCTGCTAAAACAAAATTTGCAGGATTTCCACTAGTTGCAGTATTCACAAAATAATATAAGTTTCCTTCGCTTTCACCAATCAACAGGTCTTTATCTCCATCTCCATCCAAATCGCCAAAAGCAGGATAAACGCCTAACAAACCATAAGAAGTAATGTTTGCGTAATTTCTTGTTACCAATTCAAAGAAAGGGTTGGAGGCTGTTCCAATATTTTCGTAAAGCGATAGATTTGAAGTGTATGGAGAACCAAAGTTATAATAACCAAAATTTCCAATTACTAATTCTTGAAGTGAATCACCATTAAAATCAAAAAATACAGGATTTGAACCTTCACCAACTTCTATCATTCCATTTTGTAAAAAGGCATCTGTTACAAATGAAAAATCTGGCAAACAATCGGTATTGGTATTTTCATAATACCACGAACCTGTAAAATTTTCTGAAACGTGCAAGGCATTTGGTGCTGCCAATAAATCTCTTTTCCCATCATTATTTACATCAACTTGAAATGCAGAAGGAAAAGTATGAATATCTATAGGGTAATCTATTGGATAGGAAGTATCCACATTAATCATGCTGGCAGTATTAACATTACCTCCATTTGTAAGCATATAAGCTTTGGTACAAGTTACGTCACCAATAATTGCTTCCATATCGTTATCACAATCTAAATCTAGTGCTAAAGTGGTAGAACCAGCATGAAATGCTTTGTCTGTTTTACCCAAACCGCAAGTGTCAAGTGTAACAGAGCAGTCTCCAAAAGCTTCTTCAAACTTTCCCCAACAACTGTCTTGCAGGGTATAAACTAAAGAATCAGGTATTCCATAATTTTCTACGGATAGATTTTTATAATATTCCATCAATGCACCAGAAAATTCAAAAGTTAAAATATCTATATCTCCGTCACCATCTACATCTTTAATTGCTGGAATATCCCACTCACTTATAAAAATTAAAAAGCCATCAGCACGAAGTAAGGTATCCATCAAAGTAAATTGCAAACCATTAACAATAGTGTAATCATTTCGATAAACTTTTACGCCAGTATAAGCAGAAGTAAAAATGTCTTTTTTACCATCGCCATTATAATCTACTAACAAAGCCCAACCTCTTAGCTCTGGAAATTTGGTTTGATATTCAGGAGCGTGTTGATAATCAATGGTACTGGGAGTGCCACCATTTAAAAAGGTAACCACTCTGTTGCCACTTCTATCAAAAACAAATAAATCTAGAATTCCATCACCGTTCAAATCAATATCAGAAAATTGTGGATTGTTTAAACCTCCAGCCCAAGGATATTTTAGCGTATCACCAGCGATAACAACAGGAATAGAATCCCAACGAGAAAAATTAGATTGAGCAAATAAGGAACTAGTCGGGAACAGTAGAAAAATAATGACACTCGAAACACCGATAATTTTAACTAAACTAGAAGAAATGTTCCTATTCAGAATCATCGATTGAATTTAATTATTTTTTGTTGTATGGCAGGTTTTCCATTTTGATTTACATTAATAAAATAGATGCCACCAGTTAAATTAGCAATGTTAACCTTATGCGTTTTATTTGTTGAACTAATTTGTAGTTGTTTTTCAGCAATTACTGTTTTGCCATTCACATCCAAAACACTCAAGTTGAGTTCTAAATTTTTGCTGCTGTTAAAATCGATGTTTACCACATCTTTTGCAGGCAAAGGATAAATTTTTTCGATGGTAAAATCTGAAGTTGTAGCTAAATCATTCATACCAACGCTTCCTTCATATAATATCAGCGTATCCACATAAATATTATCTCCAGAAGGGCCGCCATTACCATTTGCTGCAACAAAAGCAATATAAAAAGTAACGGTTCCAGCTCCAGCAGATGGTGCTTTCCAGTTAAACATCCAATCGTGCATGTTAGAAAAAACAGGTTGAACTGCTCCAGCAGCTGTTTGTTCGACATAATCGTAACCTCCGCCAGAAATAAGTTGCGTATTGGTAGGCTCAGTAATGGTAATAATTCCTGCATTTAAACCACTAGTTAGTCGGGCTACTGCTTCAAAACCACCTATTAGTTTTGTAGTATCAACAATGTAAGGCATCATTTCATAACTTGAATCTGGAAAGTAATAATTTCCAGCAGGAATTCCTCCCATAATGGTCATTTCTGCAAAACCAGGTCCTGTATTTGGAGTTCCTCCATGACAAGCAGGACTAGCAAAGCAAGTGTTTTCTCCAGGTGCATTAGTGCTTCCAGCTGGTGGACCAGATTCGTAAGAACTAACAATTATTGATAAGCAAAAAAGGATAGCAGCTAAAGGCAATAAATAAAAACTGGCAATTTTTTTCATAGTTTTTAAATTTAATAATGGTAATGAAAGCCCTTTCTATTAAGATTTTTTTTTCTTTCTTAAGTAGCATAAGGTTCTACCAAAGGTAGGAAAAAGTTATGAAATAATGATACCAGAAAATGTTAGTTGTTATTTTACTCAATTGAAAAAACTGATTGTTGATGAATTACCACACTCCTGTCTGTAGTTTGTAGCCGAGTTGGTGTGCGAGCAACTACAGACTACTATCCTAATTCCATTTACTTTTTTTATTTTATGGTTATAAGTTCGTAGTTGCCTACGCTAATGCCATCACTTCAAACGAACAGGGGGCGCTTTCTTTTCGTGTCGCTATATTCTGTCTTTGGTTATTAAGTTCCAGTAGTGTTCACCAAGTATAGTTAGCTTACAAGATTTGTTTTCCATTGCAGCGAAATACATATGTTCAGCGTCAACAGGAACAACTAAATTTATTCTATTATACTTTTGTAGAAGTTTGAATTTTGCCATATTCTCCTCATTAGGATTTTCGCTTTCGGGTTCAAAACTTGGGTCAAGTTTAAATTCTTGTCCCTTGATAGGAAATAGTTCGGTTATGCGTTTCAGGTCTAAAAGAGTAATTGGTGGTTGAACTTTTCTTAATGTTGTAAAGGTTGTTACATTAGTTTTAAAAATAGGTCGTTGTTCCCAAGAACCTAATGATTGGTCAATATGAGCATAAATGCTACCAGGTGTTATGTCGCCTACTAAATTTGAAGCACTACCATTCATTGCATCAATAAACAAGGTTGTAAATACACCCGACCCATTAACCTCAACTGCATATTGTTCGGCACTTGATGCAGTTAGAATAGTTGTTCCTTCTTTAAGAACAGCTTTATCATCGTTCAGTGCACTGTTACCTACAATACCTGCGTGGCAACAATCCAAAATAATTATTTTATTTCTTGCTGGTGAATTGTTTACTATTTGCAATAATTCATTCATAGGAAAACCATCATCTCCATCTTTACATTCAGAAGTTATTAAATATCCTCCTGTGCTTTCAATGTAGCCGTGTCCTGAAAAGTAAAACAAAGCAATGTCCGCCTTGTCTTTGAATAGCTCTTCAACTTTGTTTTTTAATTCTTTTCTTTCTATTAATGCTGTTGGACCAGTTGCAATTTCAATGTTTACATCAAAGTTTTTAGTTCCGTCACTATGTCTGTCAAGAACTGCTTTTACCGCATAAGCATCATTCACGCAACCGAAAAGTGGGTTAATCTTTGTGTAATAATCTATACCAACTACTAATGCTTTTCTCATATTTATTTGTTTTTACCTTCTGTCATTACTTGGTCAATAGCGTCTGCTATTTCTTTCCAATCCCATTTAATGGTTCTGTTTCTTTGTAATCCAGTTGGTAAAGTTGTCGTGTCGTCAGCACCTCCAACGTAAACGCCAAATACTGGAATGTTATGACTTTTTGCAAATGCAATTTCTTTTACAACGCCTGTCGCAGTAGAAGTTTTTTTGCCCACAAGGACAATAAGCATATTGCATTTATTTATTTTACCTTTAATGTATTCTTCCCATTCCTTTTCAGGTAATGCGGTTTTTGAAGACCAGTCTTCAATGTTAAAAGGTGTTCTTGAATTTTTTGCTTGACCTGAAAAATATAATTTTTCACCACTATTGTTGTCAAAGTCAAAACTGATAAATGCTCTTGGGTCTGCCATATTTATTTGATTTTATAATTGATTAATGAATTTTTCTAAATTATCCCAACTCCATTCTATTACTCTTTTTCCTTTTAGTTCTGCTGGAATTGCTCCTTTGTTATTTTTAAATATGTGCATCCCTATAATTTTTACACCTTCTTCTCTTGCACATTTCATTTCCCACCTTGCACCTCCTGCTTGATGAGTGTTTTTACTTAATAATGCTATTACTCCATCGCATCTTTTAATTTTTGTTCTGCATC
Organism: uncultured Vicingus sp.; assembly: GCA_964360245.1. Lineage (GTDB taxonomy): Bacteria > Bacteroidota > Bacteroidia > Flavobacteriales_E > Vicingaceae. Next base: position 5,265 of record CAYHWX010000016.1, on the reverse strand, counting down.
TGTCTTTCCAAACTTTATGATTCCATTCTTTTTTTACTGACATATCAATAAAGTCAAATGGTGAGTGATTCCTTCTTGCTTGGTCAACCAAGTGGTCGCGGTATTCAACATCTTCTATTGCAAAGCTAATAAATACTCTTTTCCTTGTTTCCACTTTTTTTTCTTCTGTTCCAAATAACCAATCTAATAATCCCATTTTATTTTCGTGTTCGTCTGTTTCAAGTTAGCACGTCCCCCAGCATTACTGATAACGATATGTGTATGAAACGTGCTTTGCTGTTTCACGTACTTATAAAAGTAATAATTTTTGCCAAAGTTCCAGTTTAGTAAGAAACAAATAAACAGAACCAAAGCAAACCAACCTATGCAAGGATGCAACTTGCAACTTATTTGCTTGTAGCACAAGCAAAAATTATGGAGTAAACTGCTAAAGTTTCAAGTAATCACAAAAGCTAGCAACCGCATTTTTAATACACGATGTTAGCCACAGTTATTTCATCTTTTCAAACATTATAAGATTGTGCAGTTCACTACCAATTTGGGTTAAGGAGTAATTAAATTTCCCACTACCTTGATGGACTCCAGGAGTAATTAATCCTAGGGTTGCGAATTCTTGAACTTGAAGATTAGACTTTTCTAGCGTGATTCCATTTAAAACAGAGGAGGCAATACTTTCAAAAGCTGCTATTTTATTTTCTCTTTTGAGTAAATTCAATAATAAAGTTGATTTTTCATTCTTTTGTGTTGTGGTTAGAGTAGGAGTTGATTTTTCTTTTTTTGATTTGGAATTTTCAGACCCCTTTTCAACTACATTAATTTCATTTTTTGTAGTTAATAATTCCGCAAATCTCTTTTCCAGTTTATCATAGTCTTCTTGTAGTTTTAATTTAGCATCTCGTTCTTCTTCAACTTTTTTCTCTAATCTTTTTCTTTCATTTTCTGATATGTCATATACTGATTTTAAGACAATACTTTTTTCATCTGTCCATTTGTAAACTAAAGGGGTGATTTTTTTTTCATAGAAATTAATAATTAATCTTGCAAGATTCAATAATAAATATGAGATTAAAAGCACTATAAAAGCTTCAAATACACACCATAATAATGTTTCTAAAAATGGAATTTTTGTAAAATGCGATACAATAAATTCTCTCTTTTTGTCAAGTGTTGTATTAGAGTCAAAATTAAAAATTGTATAAAATAAGTTCCAATTTTTAGTTAACCAAACTAAAATCAATGTTCCGAAAAGCGGGTTAGAACTTTTTGCTTTCATATTATCTTTAAACGAAATAAGTAAATCTTTTATCATAATTCAATTTCCTAATTGTGGCTAACGTTTGGCGCTTGGAAAAGCTGGGCAATTAGCCGCAGAGGGCGTCAAACCGTTAATATGCTTGTATATTGTTGTCATTGTCAAGTTGCACCACCCGCCCAGTTTTTACCAAACGTGTGTTAGCAGCTGCTCTTTGTTATTTGATTTTATAAGTCTTCAATTATTTGTTGAAATGAAATCAGCCTTGTCCCTAGGAGTTTCAAATCTTTGCTCGATGTTTCTTCAAAAATCTTTGATATTTCGTCAAGCATTCCAGGAATTTCACTGTCTTTACTCACGATAATAAATCGTATGTCATTTGCATTAAAAGTTAATTTAGTGTGACTTGCAAGCTTCATATTTATTGCACGGCGCTTAATTGGATTCTTATAAATTTCTGCTTTATAGCTATCCTTTAACTTTGCTTGAATGAAGATTTTTTTGTCAGGGATGAAACGCCATTCGCGTTCTTCATAAAATTTCACAGGATTTTCAAGATAGTCATTGCCTCTATAGAACTTTCCTTCATATGGTTTAATATATTTAATAAAGTGTCCCAAATTACTGTTCATTTCTAATAATTTATCCACAACATTATCTATGTTTTTATTTTTTGATTCATTTAAAATTTCTTCAAGCTGTTTAGCAAAGTTATTATTGTCTTTAGAATCTTTTATTTCTTTTAATTTAGGAATTTCATCTTCATCAATATCAAAAAACAAAGTAAGCTCACTAATTAAGCTATTTAATATATCTGCTATAGACGAATTTTTGTAAGTATAAATTACAGGGTTAATCTTGTTTTTCATACCACAACTTTTAGTTAGTCCAATTGCATACTTTCCATAAATATTTGTATGTCGCTTTACTTGTGATAAAGGAATGTCACAAAAACAAGTCATGGGAAAAACAATTTCTGCTTTATTTGATATTATACTTTCAAAGTTTTCCAAACTATATCTTGCATAAAGTCCATTTGATAATATACTTAAAAGATTTTGTTTTGTCGATGTAAAGTGAAAAAGTGTATTTGCACTTATATTTATTTCCATAGTTGTAAATTTATTTCGTTCTTTTTTAAGAGTTGCTGCTAACGAGCGGATATGATGCACTAGTGCATCATATCCGCCCTGTATCTTTTATAAACATTTAACTCATCCTTCCTCAGTTTTAGCAAACTCTTCTAACAGTGGTGTTGCTTTTTCTACATCGTGCTCAAAAATATATACTTCGCATCTACTTGCAGTACCAAAACCTGCATTTAGGGAAGAATTTTTTTCATTTTTTATAGTAGCGTGGATATCCGATTCGGTTAAATATTCTTTTAAAATAGTTGCTGAAATCTCCGAACCGGTATAAGCTAAAACTAAATTATCGTTATTAAATTCCATAATTAATAGTTTAAATTGGTGTTTACGAAATCTAAATTTACACTAAAAAAATGGTAAATCAACTAATTTTATTCATGTTATAAAAGAATAATTATTTGTTTTTAATTTCCAATTCTTTCCTCCAATCCTTAATTAATTTTTGCCGTTCTTCGTTTAAAAATGTACCATAATGGTATATGGAATTAATACCAATTACGTAAAATTTCCCATCTCTTTTTACCATAATGGGCGAGCCACTCTGCCCTTGTACTGTTTCCGAAAAGTGATTTTTATGTTCGTTTTTATTTGTTCTGCCGTCATTCTATTTAAGTTTTTTTAGGTTTTTATTCCCAAGCAAGGATTTCATTTGATTAATAGCAATTCTGTTTAATTGCACCAATCTTTCGCTTTGCTTCAACCCCTGATGTATCAATACTGCATTAATACTTTCCATATTAGAAAGAACAACCAATTGTTCAATAGTTGCCATATCTCTTATGTTCCCGTCAGCATTCGGATTTTCGCTTCTCCACTGTAGTGCAGTTGTTCCAAATAATGCCATATTTAGCATATCAGCTTCGTTGGCATACACAAAAGAAATTTGTTGCTTGGTTAATTCATTAGGGATGAGTTTTGCTTTTATGGCATCAGTGTGGATATGATAATTAACTCTGGCTAGAGTTCGTTGAAGGTTCCAGTCTAATTTTAACCTGTTGTTTTCATCTGTTTTTAAGCGTTGAAACTCAGTTATCAAATATAATTTGAACTCAGGGCTAATCCATGAGGCAAATTCGAATGCAATATCACGGTGGGCAAAAGTGCCACCATACCTACCAGACTTTGAAACCATACCTATTGCATTTGTTGTCTCAATCCATCTTTGAGGAGTTAGGGTAAAACTGTTTAAGCCAGATTCATTTTTAAACGCATCGAATTCGATGCGTTTAAAATTTGGATTATAAATCTGCTCCCATAAACCACAAAAGTCAATGGCATTTCTGGTACGTAGCCAGTTTTGAATAATATAGTTTGTCCTTTCTGTGTCCCTGTATTTTGCCATATCGGTCAAAGAAATGAAGTCTTCATTGTTTTGAGAATAAAGAACAATTTCAAAATTGTTAACTTTTATTGTTTTATTCTTTGCCATATTTTTATTTTTAATTGTGGCGAATCTGCCATAGTTAAATTTCATTTTTTATAGTAGCGTGAATATCCGATTCGGCTAAATATTCTTTTAAAATATTGGCTGAAATCTCCGAACCAGTATAGGCTAAAACTAAATGGTCGTTGCCAAAATTCATCGTTATTAAGTTTATTTATTTTTCTCTTCCAATTCTTTTATCCATTCTTTTATCAACAATTGCCTTTCTTTATTTAAAAATGTGCCATAATGGTGAATGGAATTAATACCAATTACGTAAAATTTCCCATCTCTTTTTACCATAATGGGCGAGCCACTCTGTCCTTGAACTGTTTCGAGTTCATGCGAAAAGTGATTTTTATGTATTTTTTTAATAGTTGAAGAAATCATGGTCATCACTACTTGTCCATTATAAACACCTGTACCTGGGTAACCGGCACAATAAATGGTGTCGCCTTTTTGTAGCGATTTAGGGTTTTCATAAATGGGCAAATAGCTGATGGAATTTAGCATTTCATTTTTAGTAAGATTTGAATCTGGTAGGTAAATTAAAGCCATATCGTGTGGGCGACTTCTCCATTTAAAATTAAAAACGCTTCTTTTAATGGCTTTAAAATGTCGGGTATTGTCAACATAAAAAACAACTTCACCAAAAGGCATTTCACTACCTCTACGAGCAGGGTAAATACCCATTTTATACATCAAGTGCGATTTTACTTCTTTAACATTATGGGCAGAAGTGAGCAAGCAATTTTTGCTAATAAAAAATGCTGTTGATTTAAAAAATCTTCCGGGCCAACCTTTGCGTTTAATTAATTGAAAAGAAACTCCATTGAGTTTTGCTTCATTTATTTCGGTTAATGAAATTTCATCAGGTAAATTAACTTGAGCAAACTGTGCTTGACTTGATGCACAAAAATTAAAAAGAAAATAGTTCAATAAAAATAATGTAGATAATTTCATTGGTTAAATTTAGTTTAAATTCTCACTCCTACGATACAAACATTCCTTCGACTTCTCCGTCAGCTGACGGATTCGCTCAGGACAGGCTGACTCGTTTGCCTCATATTCTAACGCCTATGATGCAAACATCGTCCACCTGCTCGTTTTCTCCTTTCCAGTTATCAAACTCTTCGGCAAGTTTTTGCTCTTGTGCCGACATTGACAAATGTGCTATTTGTAACAGCAATTCTTTTAAGTTTTTAATCATGTATTTTTTATTCTTTTCTCCTCCAAATTGGTCGGGGAAGCCATCTGTTAAGGCGTAAATTATGTCGCCTTTTTTTATGGCAGTACTATGCAAAGTAAATGATTGATGGTCTTTTTCATGTTTGCCTACAGGCATTTTATCGGGTTTAAACTCGATTAACTCATAACTGTCATTGTGCAAAATATTTTTGTCATGCTGAGCTTGTCGAAGCATAGACTCTTCGACAGGCTCA
>CAYHWX010000015.1:0-45418 GCA_964360245.1 uncultured Vicingus sp. | reverse complement strand
GTATTAATTAACACATGATAACCCGTTAATGCTGCTGTTAATTTTTCAGGTTTTTCAAAGTTGAAGGAATCCATTTCAATTTTATCTCCAAAAGGATTTGGCTTGTTTAACGAGTTGGTAATAGTTTTTACTTGATAATTTCTTTCCAGTAATTTTTCGGCAATAACTTTTCCTGAATAACCAAGAGCTCCTGTTACTACAATTTTTTCTTTTGTTTCCATGACTTTATGTTTTTAAACTTTCAGGAATTTCTGAAAGTTATTATTAAAAAAATTTATTTCATTAGTTTGGCAAAAGTACCCCAAAACCAATTTTCTTCAGCTTTCAATAATTTGTCAAGTGTTGTATCGGCTTGTTTGGCAAATTTCTCAATCGAATTTAATCGTTCTAAAAATTCTTTTGATTCTGGTCTCGTACTTTTGCTTTCAGTTTGTTTTATTTCGCTTAATAAGTGTAACATAGGGTTTAATTCTTTTTCCTTTCTTACTTTCATTACTCGTTTCATAATTAACCACATGTCTTTTTCACCAATGTAAAATTCTTTTCTTTCTCCCAAAATATGTTCTTTATAAACCATTCCCCAATCGATTAGGGTTCTTACATTCATATTTACGTTTCCTCTCGAAATTTGCAATCCCTCCATAATATCGTCGGTGCAAAGGGGTTTATTAGTAATAATAAATAAGCCGTGAATTTGAGCCATTGTTTTGTTGATACCCCATTGAGAACCTAAGCTCCCCCATGAAATAATAAATTTTTGTTGTCCTTCTGTTAGTTTCATGAAGCAAATATACACATAATTTATTAAACTTTCAATATTTATTGAAAGTTTAATAAATTAATTCTACTTTTCCTAATAAATGTAACTAATTAAGGAATGTTATTTTGATAAATTAACGAGTAGTTTTTAATATTAACTGTTCTTTGTTTAAGAGTTTAAGAAATCGTTATTTAATTAACAACAATCTTTTCAGTACTCACTTTTTCTCCATCGGTTAATTTCACAAAGTAAACTCCTTTAGGAAATGTAGAAATATTTATTTCATTAGTTGCTTTGTTGTTGATTGTTGTATAAATTTTTTCTCCTACCAAATTAAAAATTTCAATAGTTTGTGAATTTTTTTTGCCTATTTGCTGTTGGATAGAAAAAATTCCGTTGGATGGATTAGGAAAAATAGTTACATCGTTTTCTTCTCCTAACTCTTGTTTAATTCCTGTAGATAAAACAATACTTGCATCATCAATCCACAATACACTTCCCTTTTTTGGGCTGTAATCAAGAGTTGAAGAACTCATTAACACGTACAAGGTATCGGGAGTTAATGCATTAACATAAGTAAAATTTATCACCGCTTGTTGCCAACCCGAGCTTCCTGTGGCTACACTTGTTTTAAACGCACCACCAGCCACAAGGGTAGTCCCACTCATTAATGATACACGACATTCTGCTGTATCATTTCCATTTGGTCGATATTGATAATAGAATATAAATTGGGATAAATTTTGTGTACATTGAATACCAGGTACGTAGGATTGATTAGGCACGTCCACTTTTCCATTAAACAAAATACCTAATGTGTCGTTGTATTCATGACCAATAAATGGAATTCCCCAAGCTTTATATATATTCCAAGAAGTTGGTGTGTAAACTTGAGTTTCTAAACGTACTGAGTAGTTTCCTGTACGTACAGTATCGGTACACCTAATCACTGAAATTGGGCTATTTCCAAGAAGAGAATAGTTGAACGCATTGTAGTCCCACCAACCGTAAGTATTGTTGCCACTGTTTGGATTCATTGCTGATGGCACCAACATATCCGTCGTCCAAGTTTCAAATCCTGGATTAATAAGTTGAGCATGTGCTATTCTCGTTGTAAATACGAGCGAAAAAGCTGATAAAATAAGTACTATTTTTTTCATTTATTATACGTTTAATTTTTTTGTAAGGTGTAAATAACTGTTAATCAAAGATAAATGTAAACTATTTTTTGATTACCAAGTTTATCTTAATGAAAATTTTAATAATACGCTCTTCCCTGCGGAATGATTTGTGGTTCTCTTAAATAAAAATGCGATGATACAATCATAAAAGAATGTATCATCGTATATTCATTTTATCTTTTTTTATTCCTTTAATTCTTTAGGCAATTCACCTGTAAGTGTTTTAAGAAATACTATCATTTTATTAGCGTCCTCTTCTGTAATATCTTTGTTTAATTCAGTTTTACCCATTAAAATAATAGCAGTTTTCAAATCATTAACACTTCCATCGTGGAAATAAGGACCAGTTTTTTCAACATTTCGTAATGAAGGAACTTTAAACATATATTTGTCTGCTTCATTTTTTGTTATCTCAAACCTGCCATTGTCAACTTTTTCACTTTTTGTTAACTCCCAGTAATTTCCAAACAAACCAAATTTTTGAAACATATTTCCCCCCAACAAATTTCCAGAATGACAAGCTATACATCCTGAATTGATAAATGTTTGCAATCCTTCTTTTTCCTCATCTGTCAGTGCTTTATCATCTCCAGCCATATACGTGTCAAATTTTGATGGAGTAACTAACTTTCTTTCAAATACTCCTAAAGCTTTTTTTAAGTTATCGTAAGTTATTGCAGGGTTTTCGTTAGGAAATGCAGAAGCGAATGCTGCTACATATTCTTTGATTTTCGACAAACGTTGAGTTACGGCTTTTTCATTAGGCATTGCCATTTCAACAGGATTTAGTATTGGTCCTCCAGCTTGTGCTTCAACATTTGGCTCTCTTCCATCCCAAAATTGAGTAAAGTGAAAAGCAGCATTTAAGGTAGTAGGAGAATTTCTCCCTCCCACTTTACCATCATTTCCTTCTGAAAATGATTTGTTATCTACGCCAAAAGTATTTAGGTTGTGACAAGTATTGCAGCTTTGGGTGTTATCTTTTGATAATCTATTATCAAAATACAACATTTTCCCCAATGCAACTTTTTCATTCGTTATTGGGTTTTCAGGGTTTTCAGCAACTAGAGGTAATGCTCCAAATAAGCCTCTAGCTTGAGTGTTTAACTCCGCATATTGGTCCGTTTTTTCTTCAACAACAGTATTTTCCGTGTTGTTAGTTTCACTTCCTCCACAACTTATTAAAAAAGTGGAAATTGTCGCAAAAAATAGTATTTTTTTCATTTTTATAAAATTTAATTTTAACTATATAACTTTTATGTTATTCAATTTTATATTTTCCTAAATCATTAAGTGTAGAATGGCTTAGGAGTGTGGCGTGAGCTGCATTGTTGGCTCGAGCAACTCGTAAAAATACTTCTAAAGTTTTCCAGTACGAATGATCGCGTTGTGTATCGTTTAGTAATAAATAACCCATAATGATATTTCCAGCCATTTCTACCAATCTTCGTGCGTGAAAATCGACAAATTCTGGAGTATTGTGTACCGTAACTCTTGCTTCAGATTCTTCATATTCAAATGTCATGCTCACCAAAATCGATCGGTAAGACTCTGTTTCTGGTTTAATCGTAGAATTATCATATTCTTCTATTTGGCCAAGAAAAGCCCCAGTAATAACTCCTTTAATAGCAGCGATAACTTGAAGTTGAGTAGTTCCTTCATAAATTGTTGTGATTCGTGCATCGCGGAAAATTCGTTCTATGGGATAATCTTTCATAAACCCAGATCCTCCATGAATTTGTAATGCATCGTAAGCAATTTGATTACAGTATTCAGAGGTTATCCCTTTTGCAAGTGGGGTGTACACGTCAGCTAATTTTTGATATTTTTTTTGCTCTAATTTTTCTTCTTTTGTTAATTCTCTTTCGGTTCCAAGATGAGCTAAAGCTTTATACATATCAACAAAACGTGCAGTTTCATACAGTAAACAACGAGCAGCTGTTAGCTTTGCTTTCATAACAGCGAGTAGTTCATATACTGCCGGAAACTGAATAATTGGTTTTCCAAATTGCACTCTATTGTTGGCATAATTTAATGCTTCACGATAAGCTGCTTCGCTAATGGCAACAGACTGCCCTGCAATTCCTAGTCGAGCACCATTCATTAATGCCATTACGTATTTGATTAGCCCAAATTTTCGGTCACCACAAAGTTCTGCAGGGGCATCTTTAAAAACTAGTTCGCAGGTAGGAGAGCCTTTAATACCTAGTTTATTTTCTAATCTTCTAACAGTAACGCCACCATGTTGTTTGTCATAAATAAACATAGAAAGTCCACGAGCATCCTGTGTGCCTTCCTCAGAACGGGCAAGCACTAAAGAAATATTTGCATCACCATTGGTAATAAAACGCTTTACACCATTTAGAACCCACGTTTTTTTCTTTTCATCAAAATGTGCTCTTAACATTACTGCTTGTAAATCAGAGCCTGCATCTGGCTCAGTAAGTGCCATTGCCATAGTTTCTCCCTTACAAACTCTAGTAAGAAAACGTTGCCGCTGATCGTCTGAACCAAAATCATTAATAATTTCGGCACAATCTTGTAGTCCCCAAATGTTTACAAACCCTGCATCGGCTCTGGCAACCATTTCTCCAGCCATAATATAAGGAACAATGGAAAAATTAAGCCCATCGTACTTTCGTGGGAGGGTAATTCCCATTAATCCAGCTTGAGTGATGGCATCAATATTTTGCTGTGTTCCTCTTGCATAAACTACTCTTCCGTCTTTCAAAGTAGGTCCGTCATGGTCAACTGATTCAGCATTTGGAGCAACTACATCTCCACTTATTTCACCAACAATTTTAAGAACTTGGGTGTAACTATCCATGGCGTCCTCAAAATCTTTTGGTGAAAAATCATAGTCATCTTTATTTTGGAAATGATTTTCCTTTAACGCTACAATTCTTTTCATCAATGGATGTGAAAGCTGAAATTGAAGGTCGGGGTTATCCGTAAAAAAATTCGCCATACTTTTTTAATTAATCTTTATGAATTACTTCTTATTTTCTTTATAGTATTTTATCATTTTTGGAATCACATTTTCTACTTTTCCTTGTATCACGTAATTTGCAATTTTATTGATAGGTGCATTAGTATCGTTATTAATAGAAATAATAATGCTTGATTCTGACATTCCTGATAGGTGTTGTATTTGTCCTGAAATACCGCATGCGATGTACAACTTTGGACGAACGGTCACTCCTGTTTGTCCAATTTGTCTTTCATGTTCTGTATAACCTGCATCTATTGCAGCACGAGAAGCACCCACTTCACCACCAAGCAATGCAGCAAGATCAAACAATAATTTAAAATTTTCTTTTGATCCGACACCAAATCCTCCGGCAACAACTACAGATGAATTTTTTATATCCACCTTTGATTCTTCCATGTGGCGTTCAATTATTTTAACCACAAAAGCAGTGTCATCAACATATTTTTTTACATCCAACTTAATAACTTTCCCTTTATGTAGTGGATTAAAAATAGCTTTTTTCATTACTCCTTCTCTAACGGTTGCCATTTGTGGTCGGCAATCTGGATTGATAATAGTTGCAATAATATTTCCGCCAAAAGCTGGTCTAATTTGATACAGCAAATCTTTATATATCTTTTTGTCTTTTACAACCTCATGATCACCTATCTCCAATTCGGTACAATCTGCCGTTAATCCACTTTTTAGGGCAGAAGAAACACGAGGTCCTAAATCACGACCAATTGTTGTAGCACCCATCAACACAATTTGTGGTTTCTCTTCTTTAAAAAGATTTACCATTACTGAAGTATGTGGTAAAGTAGAATAGGGAGATAACCTTTTATCGTCAGCAGTATAGAGGACATCTACTCCATAAGGAAATATCTCTTTTTCAAGTCCGCTTAGTTGATGACCAACCAAAAGAACTTCTAAGTTACAATTGAGTTGATTAGCTAGAGAGCGCCCTTTTGTGAGCAGTTCAAAACTAACATCAGCAATTTTGCCTTCATACAATTCACAATATACAATCACATTATTCATAGAAAAACAGTTTTCGGGATTTATGTTATTAGCCAATAATATGTGAGGTGATTAATTCTTTCATCAACACATTTATTTCTTCATTATTATCGGTTAGTTTTAGTGTTTCTTTTGCTTGAAAAACAATATTATTTACTTTTTTTACTTTCGTTGGAGATCCTCCAAGTCCAAGTTGTTCATGATCACATTCTATGTCATTTACGCTCCATTCTTCAATAACATGGTTGATGTTTCCGTCAGAAGTAGAAAGATAATCTTCACTATTATCCTGATGTTCACTCATTGTAGAAGCATGTTTATATCTCATCAATCGTTTTGCGTGTCGTGGACGGCAATGTGGTGCTGAATTATTTACTGTAATTAAAATTGGAAAAGATGCCTCTACAACCTCTATTCCATGCTCTAACCTACGTTTAACTTGTATTTTATCTTTAGTAAGCGAAACTATTTCTTCGGCATAAGTGATTTGTGGAATGCCTAATTTTTCGGCAACTTGCGGACCAACTTGAGCGGTATCTCCATCAATGGCTTGTCGCCCACAAATAATAATATCAAACTTTTTCATTTTATGAATTGCACATGAAAGTGCATAAGAAGTCGCCAATGTATCGGAGCCTGCAAAAGCACGATCGGTAAGTAAGATTCCGGCATCTGCACCACGGTATAAACCTTCACGAAGTATTTCTGAGGCACGAACAGGACCCATCGTAAGCAAAGTAATTGTCGTTTCTGGATAATTATCCTTGATACGTAACGCCTGCTCAAGAGCATGCAAATCTTCGGGATTAAAAATTGCTGGCAAAATAGATCTGTTTACTGTCCCATCTGCTTTCATGGCATCTTTGCCTACATTCCTTGTATCAGGAACTTGCTTGGCAAGCACAATAATTTGGTACTTTTTCATGTACGGAAGTTTATTTTTTTAAAGGCATAAACCTACTGTAAAAAGCAAGAAAAAAAGCTGTTTTAAATCATGGGTATGGCTAATTAACATCAATGATGTGCATGGAAATTTCTATAGACAAGTTTACTTGGTCTTAAGATAAATGAGTAAAAAAACTATTCTAATTATTGTGTGCCCCTTGATCAATCCAGTCTAAAACCAATTGGATTTTCGCTGAAGACCATGGACTAGCCATCGATGGCATCCTAGCACCACAAGTAGGTGAAGGTAATAATTTAACATAAAGGAGGCTTAAAGTTGGATTTAATGTGTCTAGGCAAGAATTATAACTAGTACAAATAACTGGAGTTCCCGTTAAAAGTTCACCGTATGAAGCTCCAATTGTTAAATCAGGAAATGTTCCACCGTTGTAATGGCAAATAGTGCAATCTGGAGTAAAAAGTGGTTCAATTTCTTGAGAGTAACTTATTTTTGTGACTACAGTAGCTTTTGGAAAAGGCTCAATGTATTTCCGTTCACAAGATACCAATGTAGAAGCTGTAAACAATAGGATAAGTAATTTTTTCATAACCACTATTTTTACTTCATATAAATCTACGACAAAAAGATAATTAAAAGCAATGATTGAAATCATGTGTTAAGCCATTTGTTGATAGCTTTTTTGTGTCTCGAATCAACAGGTATAGCTACGCAGTAGTATTAATTAATGAAAGGAATTTATGGTTTTCCAATTACTAAATAATCTTAATAGGCTCTTTTATTTTTGCCTTCGTAGTAATAAATAAATGCATTATTTACCACGCGATTTCCTCCTGATGTTGGGTAATTACCAGTAAAATACCAATCTCCTTTATGGTTAGGACAAGCATCGTGCAAGCCTTCTATACTTTGATATACAATTTCTACTTTGGCATTAATATTATCAGGAGTTAGCAGTTCTGATATTTTTTTAGAAATTTCTTCTGCAGTAAAGGAGTTGTAAATTGCTTTTACATGGTTTATAATTTCCTCTTTTGGTAACTTTTCTTGAGCTTTACATTGCTGATAAGTTACATCAATAACAGCTTGTTTTCCAGTCTCTTTTAATAAGGCAATGGCTGCTTGAAAAGCAATAAAATCTCCCAATTTTGCCATATCAATGCCATAACAATCGGGATAACGAATTTGTGGCGCTGACGAAACAACAACTATTTTTTTTGGGTTTAACCGATCTAAAATTCTTAAAATACTTTGTTTTAACGTGGTTCCTCTAACAATAGAATCATCAATAATTACCAAATTATCAGTAGAAAAAACGGTGCCATAAGTAATGTCGTAAACGTGAGCTACTAAATTATCTCTGTTATTATCTTGTGTGATAAACGTTCTTAGTTTAGCATCTTTTACGGCAATTTTTTCTATCCTATTTCTTAAGTCTAGTATTTGTTTGAGGTCTTCCTCAGAAGGGTTATTTCCTAACGCTTTTATTTTCGTTAACTTTATTTCGTTCAGTTTGTCTTGTAAGCCCTTCATCATTCCATAAAAAGAAATCTCAGCGGTATTAGGAATAAAAGAGAAAACAGAATTCTTTAAATCATCATCAATTGCAAGTAAAACTTGAGGACAAATATTTCTACCTAACTGTTTTCTTTCATGGTAAATGTCTTTATCACTTCCTCGAGAAAAATAAATTCGCTCAAAAGAACAAGCTCTTTTTTCTAATGGTTCTTTAACTTTTTCTTCACTAACCTTTCCATTTTTTTTAATGATTAATGCATGCCCAGGTTTAATTTCGTGGATGGTTTCGATAGGAACGTTAAAAGCAGTTTGTATAACTGGTCTTTCGGAAGTAACAACAACTATCTCCTCATCTTGATAATAAAAAGCAGGTCGAATCCCCGATGGATCTCTTAAAACAAATGCATCCCCATGACCTATTAAACCAGCCATAACATAACCTCCATCCCAATCTGCAGCAGAGTTAGCTAATATTTTTTGAAGGTCTAAATCTCGCGCAATTAGCTTCGAAATTTCTATTCGAGTATGTCCTTCCGCTTTAAATTTATCATATAATATTTGATTTCCTTCATCTAAATAATGACCAATTTTTTCCATTACCGTTACGGTGTCGGATATTTGTTTTGGATGTTGTCCTATTTCAACTAAAATCTGGAACAATTCATCAACATTGGTGAGGTTAAAATTCCCAGCAATTACCAAATTTCTGGTCATCCAATTATTTTGTCTCAAAAAAGGATGACACTGTTCGATGCTGTTTCCTCCAAAAGTTCCATATCGTAAGTGTCCTAAAAATAACTCGCCAGTAAATGCAACATTTTTCTTCAGCCATTCGCCATCATTTAATAACTTAGGATTGTAATGATGCACGGTTTCAAATTTGCTGTTAATTTTACTAAAAATATCGATAATAGGCTGAGAGTCGTTGGAACGGTATCGGCTAATGTATCTTTGACCTGGTTCTACATCAAATTTTATGTTAACTAATCCTGCTCCATCTTGACCACGATTGTGTTGTTTTTCCATCAACAAGTACATCTTATCGATACCATAAGTAGCTGTTCCGTACTTTTTAATGTAATAATCTAAAGGTTTTAAAAGTCTTACTAATGCAATACCACATTCGTGTTTGATAGCGTCACTCATTTTGTTTTTTTAGCTGTGAAATACGCCAGCAAAAGTAGTATTATTTTGGAGTAAGTAATCATAAAAAAGTCGTGAAAAAATAATTTGCTTGGTTAACTTCAATTAAACTTTATCAATAAATAGATACTGCGAAGCTTTTAACTTTTTCTTTTTGCTTAATCAGAAAGAAACAAAAAATCAAGAAGTTTATCAAAGGTCATTCTTAACTAATTATTCATATTGTATTATTTTTAGAACTCCCCTTTAGTTTTTGTTTAGAAATGAAATTACCTTACTTTATTCAAATGATTACCAATTAACAAACCAAATAACGCAAAGAAAAGTATTGTTTTATACCAAGTAGAAGTTATGGCACAAACTCCTGTTGCACAACCTATAAAGTACCAATACAACCACCCTATTACTGCCGCAACAAAAGTAGTGATGATAGTCACTTTATTTTTGCTTATCCAATTTTGTAATACTCTCATCTTATTTAGTTTTTTTAGTTCGATGCGTCTCCTATTTATAAATTAGACTTGTTTTACTTCAATTCCTTACTAATTTCTTTAACTATAAATTTTACTTAAAATTATACCAACCTCCGCCATTATAAGCTTCAATTCCGTTGCTTTTTAATATCGAAGTGGCTTGTCCGCTTCTCATACCTGAAGCACAGCACAATACAATTGGTTGGTTTAATTTTTTTATTTTTGATAACTCATTGCTTATTTTATCTAAAGGAATGTTTTTTGCTCCTTTGGGTTTACCCTGAGAAAATTCTGCAGGAGTTCTTACGTCAATTAAAATTGCTCCATTGGCAATTAATTCACGACAATTTACTTTTGGTGCTAAACCAAATATTTTTCTTAATAAACTCATCTTCTTCCGTTTTTAATTACCTCTAATTATTAAATCATTCGCATGGCAACCATATTCCAACCTCCACCATCGTATATTCCTTCAACTTCATTAGCAGCTAAAAATTGAACAGCTTGTCCACTTCTTCCACCAGAGGCACAACAAATTACTAATGGCTTTTTCATAGTTTTAAACGCTTCTATTTTTTGTGGAACTTGGTCTAAAGGAATATTAATAGAACCTTCCACACAGCCCATTGAAAATTCTTCTGGAGTTCTAACATCTATAATTGTTGCTTCTTTTAAATTTACATTTTCGTAACTCATCTTTGATAATTATTAATATTATTATTGAATACTAGTTTTGACATTTATCTATACAGGCTATTATCTGCGATAATCGTTGATGTTTTAAATAATAATTACAGTTTTTGCCTTTCCTTTCGGATAGTAAAACTCCTTTATTTTTTAATATACTCAAATGATGTGATGCCACAGCTTGCTCAATGTTTAACAGTTGAAATATTTCTGTAACACTCAATTTTTTATTGCCCTCTAATAGATTTACAATTGATATTCTAATTGGATGAGCAATGGCTTTGAGCATCTCCGATGCACTTTCTAGCTTGTTTAAATCAATAGTCATATATCAATAGTTATAATTTATTAATACAAAGATATATATAATTATCTATATATGTAGTTTTTTGAGTATTTTTTAAAAAATAAACAAAAAAAATGGACACATGCTGCGTCCATTTTCATATTAATATTAGATTTTAAATCATTCTACCACTAACTTTTTTGTCGTATTCTGGCCGTTGATATTAATGCTAACATAATACCATCCTTTAGCCAAATTAGCAGTTTTTACATTAAATTGGTGTTGCCCTTTTTGTAAATTTCCTTCAAAAATTGCAGCTACTTGTTGCCCCAATGCGTTTAGTAAGTTCACTTTTACCGACTCATTATTTTCTAATTTTAAGGTCAACACAGTTGCGTTGTTATAAGTTGGATTTGGGAATAAGCTAATATTCGACTCTTTTTCTATTTCTTTAATACCAACTAAAAACATAGGATATTGTGAAAGGACACTAATCGTAGTGTCTCCATTTACATCGGCTATTGTATAAGAAACCAATGGGTTTTTGCTTAAACTTGGTTTGTAATAATTAATTTGAGTAGCATTAATCGGTATGGGCATAATATCTGGAAAAAACGGTTGTAAAAAAATCGTATCAGTTAATAAATTTTCGATTTGAACCACTCGTAATACACTGTCAATATTAACACCCATTGGTAATTTTAAAGTTCCCCAACCATCGGCAGTAACAGTTACTGTACCATTTCCATTAGTTGGAACTGGGGCTGCTGCAGAAGTAAATTGTCCACCATAATTATCAGAAAATGAATCGCCATAATTAAAAGGGAATTTCATAATTATTTCAGGATTTGCATCAAATTTGGCAACTACAGTTCCAAACGAGTTGATATTCAATACTAAACCAATAATGTCTAAACTATCCGTAAAATCTTGATTATATTTCATATTAACTGGCACTCCTCCGGTAGTATCCGCAGTTGTTGCTGAAGGAAAATCGGAGGTGCTGGCAGTTGTTGTTGGGTCAACAAAATACAAAGTTTGAACCTGACCGTAGGTAAACATTCCGGTATAATCAAAAATAACGTTTGCTCCATTAGTATTGTCTAAAACGGTATTGGTATCTGCAATGTAGTATAATTGAGATTCTCCAATAACAGGTACAAAATTAGCGTGTGTTAATGTTGGTTGTGCTTTTACCAAAGTAAAACAAGCAGTAACAACCAATGTAAGAAATATTTTTTTCATAAGTAAAAGTTTATTAAGTGATAAATATAAACATTAATTTAAAATTTTAACCTTTTGTAGGTTTTCGAAAAAACAGAAGGATGGGATTCCTAATTAAAAAAAATAATTCTCTTTTAAAAATTCTTCGAACGGACTAAGGTTTGCCATCACCTGTATTTGCAGGTATTTGTTGTGAAATTTGCTTTCAGAAGGCTGTTTGTTCAATTCTAATATTCGATACCTATCGAAGTTTTTAATCGCCAATCTTTCTTGTGGAGATAACTCTTTATTACTATACTCTTTATCCCTTAAATCATTAATGGTAAGAAAACATTTGGTTCTTGATTCTTTGTTATCAATGTTGTTATTTATTGTATTATCTATCATAATTCAATTCACAAAATTATAATAATTAACACCTGGAACTCTTACTTTAAAATTATATTTTAACATAAAAATGTTAATCAATAGTTTATTTGGCAATGCTACTGATTAACCAATTAGACGAAATAATAGATGAAGTGGTTGTATGCTTTTGAAAAAAATTGTGCGTAGAAGATTAATACCCTAATATATTTCTTACTCTTTGTAATACAGGCTGGGCAACAGAACGAGCTTTAATTGCACCTAATTGCAGTTTTTCATCTAACACTGTTCTGTTGTTGAGGTAATAATTAAATAATTCTCTTTCCTTGCTATATTTTTCAATAATTAATTCGAATAATGCTTGTTTGGCGTGGCCATACCCATAATTTCCTTTCTTATAATTAACTGTCATTTCTGTAATTTGTAAATCAGAAGCTACTAGTTTAAAAAGAGCAAAAATAGTACAAGTATCTATATTCTTAGGCAATTCCATTGGAGTGCTGTCTGTTTCGATTGACATAATTTGTTTTCTTAACTCTTTGTCCGACAAGAAAATATTGATGGTGTTATTTTTCGATTTACTCATTTTATCGCCATCTGTACCGGGAATTAATAGGGTGTCTTTTTGAACCACAACTTCGGGAACAACAAATGTTTCTCCCATTTGGTTATTAAATCGGCTGGCAACATCTCTTGTTATTTCTAAATGTTGTAGTTGATCTTTTCCTACCGGTACCAACTCAGCATCATATAATAATATGTCTGCTGCCATCAACATAGGATATGAAAACAATCCAGCATTAACGTCTTGTAATCGATCTGACTTATCTTTAAATGAATGGGCTAATGTTAATCGTTGAAAAGGAAAAAAACAACTTAAATACCAAGCTAATTCCGTTACTTCTGGCACATCTGATTGTCGATAAAAAATTGTTTTATCAGTATTTAAACCACACGCTAACCATGCTGCTGCTGTTTTGTAGGTGTTTTCTCTTAACTCCTCTCTATTTTTAATTTGTGTTAAAGAATGTAAATCAGCAATAAATAAAAAAGATTCGTTAGCTGGATTCTCTGCCATTTTTATTGCAGGAAATATTGCTCCTAATAAATTTCCTAGATGTGGTATTCCTGTACTTTGTACTCCTGTTAAAACTCTAGCCATAGAGCAAAAATAATATTTCTTTTTATGGAAATGTTTAATAGTTGAAATAATAAAATTTTTACATTTGCTCACCCTTAATGATGAAAAAACTGAAAGAAATACTTGGTGGCTTATGGAAAATATACACTTTCATCTGGTTTTCAATTTTACTATTATTACTTTATCCCTTTTATTTGTTTTTTTTATTGAATGAAAAACATTTTAAAAAAGGTTTTAATTTGCTATTGGTTCATACTTGGGTGTTGATGCATTTGGTAGGTATTTTTATGCAAGTAAAAAATAAACACTACATCAAAAAAGGACAAGCTTATGTGATTACCCCCAACCATTCTTCTTATTTAGACATTGTTATTTTGTACCAAACCTTTACTCAATATTTTGTTTTTATGGGTAAAAAAGAATTGGCAAGTGTTCCTGTGTTCAATATCTTTTTTAAAAAGATGAACATTACTGTTGACCGAAAAAGCAACATGTCGGGAAAACGAGCCATGGATAGATGTGCCGAAGAACTAGACAAAGGACATAGTGTGGTAGTTTTCCCTGAAGGAACAATTTCTAGAACTGTGCCAGAAATGCTACCTTTTAAAAATGGGGCATTTAAATTAGCCATAGAAAAACAATTGCCTGTTATTCCAATTACTTTTTTTACCAATTATAAAATATTAGAAATGGCAGGTTTGTTTTCTGGAAAAGCAGGTCCGGGATTAGCCAAAGCAGTTATTCACGAACCTATACCAACTGTTGGAATGACTGAAGAGGATTTAGTTCCTTTACGTGACAAAGTTTACCACATTATTAATAGTGAGTTATTAGCTTATGAGCACCGATAATTAAATATCGAGGCTAAACCATGTTTTTGTAAAATTGTTCTGCGGCTAATTGTTCAGCTTTTTTCTTAGTAAATGCTATCCCTTTTCCTTTTGATTCGTTAGCTATTAGTAATTCTGCATAATAGAGTTTCTCATTATTATCCTCCTGCTCCGTTATGTTAAAACCAAAACTTAATTTTTCTTTGTGACACCATTCAATGACTCTACTTTTAAAATCTGTTTCGGTTTGTATAACTTCTTCAATATCGACATGATTTTGCAATAATTTTTGTTCTACAAATTGTTTGGAGTATTGATAACCTTTATCTAAAAAAATGGCGCCAATTAATGCTTCCAAAGCATCCCCATAAATTGATTTTGATTCTTTCGTTAATTTTGCACTAATAAACTCATCCAATCCTATTTTAACTCCAAGATTATTAAGATTTTGTCGGCTAACTAATCTAGCTCTTAATTGCGTTAAATAACCTTCGTCTTTGAATGGGAATTTACAAAATAAGTAATGAGAAATAATGGTATCCAAAACAGCATCCCCCAAAAATTCTAATCTTTCATTGCTTTCAAAAGATTTGAATTCAATGTCTTTTATCGCAGATTTATGTAAAAATGCTTGTTGATAAAATGTAATTTTATTTGGATAAAAACCTATGATTCGCTCAATGGAAAGAGCAAATTCATTTTTTTTTCTAAAGACTTTCTTTAAAAAAATCAATTAGCTTACGAATTTCTTAAAGATAACTGAAGCATTATGACCACCAAAACCAAAGGTATTGCTTAATGCTGCCCTAACCTCTCGTTGTTGAGCCTTATTAAATGTAAAATTTAATTTTGGGTCAAAAGCCTCGTCATCTGTAAAATGATTAATGGTTGGAGGTATAATATTTTCTTTTACAGCCATAAGCGTGGCAATTGCTTCTATCGCTCCAGCAGCACCCAATAAGTGCCCAGTCATTGATTTTGTAGAACTGATGTTTAACTGATACGAATGTTCTCCAAAAACAGTTAAAATTGCTTGCGTTTCCGAAATATCACCAAGTGGAGTTGAAGTTCCGTGAACATTAATATAATCAATATCCGTAGGTTTCATACCGGCATCAGCTAATGCATTTTTCATTACATTGGTTGCTCCTAATCCTTCTGGATGTGGTGCTGTTAAATGATGTGCATCGGCAGACAATCCTCCGCCTACTATTTCAGCATAAATAGTTGCTCCTCTGGCAATTGCATGATGGTATTCCTCTACTATTAAACAAGCTCCTCCTTCACCCATAACAAATCCATCTCTATCTTTATCAAATGGTCGAGAGGCAGTTTCTGGCGAGTCATTTCTAGTGGACAAGGCATGCATGGCATTAAATCCTCCCATACCAGCTTCATAAATAGAAGCTTCAGAACCTCCGGCAACAAAAACATCTGCTTTCCCTAGTCTAATATAGTTAAATGCATCTATTAGTGCATTGGTAGATGAAGCACAAGCTGCTACGGTTGTAAAATTAGGTCCTCTAAAGCCAAATTCTATAGAAATTAATCCAGAGGCTATATCGGCAATCATTTTAGGAATGAAAAAAGGATTAAAACGTGGCGTTCCATCTCCTTTAACAAAATCGGTTACTTCATCTTGAAATGTTTTGATTCCGCCAATTCCAGACCCCCAAATTACTCCAACTCTGTCTTTATCAACAGTTTCTAAATTTATTTTAGAATCTGCAACAGCTTCCCGAGCTGCAATTAATGCAAATTGGGTAAAAGGATCCATTTTTCGCCCTTCTTTTCTATCAAAATAATCTCCAATATCATATCCTTTTACCTCGCAAGCAAATTGTGTTTTAAATTTTGATGCATCAAATCTTGTAATTGTTGCACAACCACTAACTCCTGCTTTTAAATTTTTCCAGGTCTCAGGAAAAGTTCTACCAAGTGGGGTAATTGCTCCTAATCCTGTTACTACAACTCTTTTTAATTCCATTGAAGAATTTTGATTTTGATTTATTTACTATAAATTGAAATAGCCTTGAATATCTATTCAAAGCTATTTCAAGTAATCTATTAAACGCTTTTTATTTTACGTTATCTTGGATGTATTTTACAGCATCTCCTACTGTAGCAATTTTTTCTGCTTGATCATCTGGAATAGCAATGTTGAATTCTTTTTCAAATTCCATTATCAATTCTACTGTGTCTAATGAATCTGCTCCTAAATCATTTGTAAAGTTTGCTTCCATTGTCACTTCGTTTTCGTCAACTCCTAATTTATCAACGATAATAGATTTTACACTTGCTGCGATATCTGACATTTTTAAATATTTAAATTGTTATTAAAGTGCAAAGAAAATTATTTTTAACTGTATTATCAAATTATTTTTAATTATTCGTACCCATTCATTATTTCTTTTTGCATTTTTTGTTGAAAATCAGGCTATTTCATGCTCTTTTATTAAAACCAACAAAATACACCTTGCTTTTAGCCAATTGTTCCTCTTTTTGTTAACTCTTTTTGCCCATAAGGAATAAATTTATGTGTCATCTTTAATACTTTTGACTCTTGAAATTACCAAAATTTATGACTCGTATTGCAATCTTTGCCTCAGGAAGTGGTTCAAATGCCGAAAATATTGCTACTTATTTTAGTGTCAACAAAAATGTGGAAGTTGCTTTAATTTTAACAAACAACCCCACTGCTTTTGTGATAGAAAGAGCCAAAAAATTAGGCATAAAATCGCTTATTTTTAACAAACACGATTTTTTAAAAACTGACGAAATTTTGCATTTTTTGCTTAAAAACAACATAAATTTGATTGTTTTGGCTGGTTTTTTGCTAAAAATACCCGAAAATCTGATAAAAGCATTTCCTAATAAAATCATTAATATTCATCCTGCGTTGTTGCCAAAATATGGTGGAAAAGGAATGTATGGCGATAAAGTTCACCAATCGGTTATTGAAGCTAAAGAAAAAGAGTCGGGAATTACCATACATTATGTAAACGAAAATTACGATGATGGTAAAATTATTTTTCAAGCCAAATGTTCAATTAACCCGAATGATACGGCTAAAGATTTGGCTAATAAAATACATGCGTTAGAGTATGCCAATTTTCCAAAAGAACTGGAAAAGTTAATTACTGCCTCCAACCAATAATTTATAGGTATTATTTTTCTTCACTTTCACCTAAAAAAAGCTACCTTCGTTTATCAAACACTAAAAAATATTATACATTACTTAGCTTAAAGTTGGCATCAAGGCAAAGAAAGACAACGCATCAAATAAAGAGAAATCAAAAATGGCAGAATTTTTAACAACTTATGGGACTTCTTCAAAGATTGAAGATATTATGATTACTGCAAAACGAGAGATTTACTTAGTAAGCCCTTTTTTGCAATTGTCAAAAACATTTTATGAGAGATTAAAGGATGCTTCACAAAATAAAGTCAAAATTTGTATTGTTTATGGCAAAGACGAGTTAAAACCAAATGAAAGAAATTCACTTGCAGAAATCCAAAATCTTGATTTGTTTTACTTTGAGAATTTACATGCTAAATGTTATTTCAATGAAAGTAAAATGGTTATTACCTCAATGAATATGTATGAATTCTCTGAAAAAAATAATCGAGAAATGGGTGTTTTTATTGACGCAAAAAATGACACTGAATTATTTGATAGTGCAAAAAGAGAGTCCCTTTCAATTATTAAATTTGCTGAGAGTATTAAACTCAATAAATCAGACAGATCAACATCAAAGGGAGAAGAATATAAAAAATATATAGCTGAGCCTAAAAAGGATTATAATAAAGGATATCGTGGATATTGCATTCGCTGTAGTAATCGGATTCCTCTTGACCCTACTCGACCATATTGTGTAGATTGTTTTTCAGTTTGGGCTCAATGGGAGAACGTAGATTTTCAAGAAAATAATTGCCATGTGTGTGGTGAATATGGTCATATGACAATGGCAAAACCACTTTGTTACAAATGCTTTAATAATTATCAAAAAAATAATGGGTTATAAAAAATACCCATGCTGACGCAAGGGTCCAGCTTGTGGCTTTTATAAAATTAGTGTATTACCACAAGGCTGAGTCCTGCGGCAGCGTTTGAAAATTCGACCCCGAAGGGGTCGCACAAAATCCTTAACTTAATGTCATTGTCCTTTCAGCAGCTTGGGAACTTTAAGGTTAAAGAAATTTGCAACCGATAAATAAATTAGCCTCTTTTCTTTGTGCTGATTATTGATTTATTATCTTTAATTCGTGAGAGCAATTTTCTTCATACTATTTCTACTTCAAATTTCCTGCCTTTCGGCACAGCAATATGCTATTCAAAACTATTCCATGAAATCAGGATTGCCGCACACTCAGGTGTTGTGTATTTATCAAGATGCAACAGGTTATATTTGGTCAGGAACCATGGGCGGAGGAGTTGCAAAATTTAATGGACGTACTTTTAAAAATTACGATTTAGAACAAGGATTAACCAATAGCATTGTTCGAGCAATCACGCAAGATTCGGATGGAAGAATGTGGTTTGGAACCATGGGCGGAGGGTTATTCTATTTGCAAAACGATAGCATTTATACTTTCAAAGATTCAACAATCGACAATACTATTTATAGTTTGTTTACCGATGCTAATGATCAGGTTTGGGTTGGGCACGCTGCCGGAATAACCCTTATCGATAAGATGAAAGCTAAACTTTTTCCTGAAAAAATTCCTTCCTATGCCGTTACGCACATTATGGGCGATAGCAAAAACAATGTTTGGTTTAATTACAACGATACTTACGGTATTTATAACTATTCCGAACAAGGGTTAACAAAAATTGACAGTACCCTAGGTTTTACCAAAAATATGGTACTGTTTTGTTATAAAGATTTTGATGGCATTATTTGGGCAGGAACTGCCGATGGATTGTATTCTTTTTCTTCTGAAGAGGAACATCCAAAAATTAATTTTCACGGCAAATTAGAAGAAATTCCTGAAACTTATACATTTGAAATTACCGAAGACCGTTTTAACAATTTAATAATCGGCACTGCAAAAGATGGCTTTATTCGTTGGAATAAAAAAACGAACAAAAAAGTTTTTATTAATCACAACAATGGAACACTTGCTGATAATATTTTTAGAGCAATTAAAGATAAAGAAGGCAATGTTTGGCTGAGTCCGTATGGTGATGGTTTGAGTAAATTTAATGATGCTTTATTTACACGTTACAGCACAAAAGAAGGAATTACTAATCGAATAGTTTCGGGTGTTGTTGCCAAAGGTGATAGCGTTTGGATATCAACTTCTAATGGTATTTTTTTAGGAATAGATGGAAAATACGAACAACAATTTACAGCACAAACTTCAACTTCTATTACTGCCCTTTACAAAGACATTTTTAACCGAATATGGTTTACTGGAGACCATCAAATCGGTTACATTAAAAATGGCAGATTGGTCAACATAGACCCAGACCATAGTAAAATAAAAGCTGGAAAAGGAATTACAGGAGATTCAAAAGGCAACATTTACATCAACACTTGGGGAGATGGTATTTGGAAATACACCAATCAATTGAATCCTATTCCAACGCCAGAAAACATTATAACTTCTCATACTTACAGTGTTAGTATTGATAGCAAAGACAATTTATGGGTTGGTTCTTTTGGATATGGGGCAATAAAAATGGAGGGTGAAAAAATAAAAACATTCGCGAAGACAGATGGATTGTTAGCTGACAAAGTTTTTACTGTTGTTGAAGGAAAAAATGAAACGATATATCTCGGAACAAACGGCGGTGGATTGGCAATTTTACAACATGATAAATTAGTCAAAAATATTACCAAAGCTGATGGTTTGCTTCATAATTCAATTGTTTCGGTTTGTGTTGACGACAATACTATTTGGTGTGGTTCGGTAAAAGGTCTGGATAAAATAACCATGTCATCGAATGGAGAATTTACCGTTCAGAATTATACCAAATGGGAAGGATTTGATGCAGAATGTATGCTTTCCTCCATAGCAAAATCTAAAAACGGAGAATTATTAATTGGTACTGATGAGGGATTAATTGTTTATCATCCCGAAGAAGACCAACCCTTAAAGGTGATGCCCGGAATAATTATTACAGCAGTTGTGCTAGATTATGGAGAAACAGATTACACAAAATATTGCTCCAGTAGTAATGAAATTAATGGGTTACCCATTGGTTTGGTTCTTCCATCTACTGTAAAAAGAATCTCCTTTAAATTTGATGGCGTTTGTATGAATTATGCCGATGACCTCAGCTATTCGTATCGATTAAAAGGATTAGACGATAAATTTAGTCCTCCTATTTCTTCTTCCGAAATTACTTTTCACGACCTAGCTGCAGGTGTTTATACTTTTGAGGTGGTAGCTACATCAAATGGAGTTTCTAGTACAACCGCCACTTACACCTTTGAAGTTTTAAAACCCTTTTGGAAAACTTGGGGATTTATTAGTCTTGTTTTAGTTCTTATTGTTCTTGTTATTATTGTATTTTTTAGGTGGCGAACAGCAAGTCTTCGTGCAGCAAAAAATCTATTGGAACGAACTGTTAGGACAAGAACTTCGGAGTTAAGAACTCAAAAAGAAATTGTAGAAGAAAAAAACAAAGAAATATTGGATTCTATTACTTATGCGAAGCGGATTCAATCGGCAATATTGCCTCCCAACAAAGTGGTAAAAGAATATTTAAAAGAATCTTTTATTATCTATAAACCAAAAGACATAGTTGCTGGAGATTTTTATTGGATGGAACACAAAGATGGTAAAGTACTTTTTGCCGTTGCAGATTGCACTGGACATGGAGTCCCTGGAGCAATGGTAAGTGTGGTTTGTAACAATGCACTTAATCGTTCTGTGAGAGAGCATGGATTAACAGACCCTGGTAAAATTTTGGATAGGTCAAGGGAAATTGTTGTTCAGGAATTTGAAAAATCGGATCAAGAAGTGAAAGACGGAATGGATATCGCTCTTTGTAGTTTAGAGTTCAGTGTTAAAAGTTTAAAGTCAACTGAATCTCAAACTTCAAATCCGCCAGAAGTCGGACAGTCTCTTAAACTTGAAACAGTAGCTACGCTACAATACGCAGGAGCACATAATCCACTATGGATTATAAGGAATTGTCATACTGAGTTTGTCGAAGTATTAGACAATTCTAACTCATCAATCTTTCGACAAGCTAAAGATGACTCGCTTTGTATTATAGAAACTAAAGGAAATAAACAACCTATTGGTAAGTTTGAAAACGTTGTCCCTTTTACCACCCATACTTTTGAGTTAAAAGAAAACGATATTATTTACATTTTCTCTGACGGATATGTTGATCAGTTTGGAGGAGAAAAAGGTAAAAAGTTTAAAACAAAATCTTTTAGAGAACTTTTGTTGGAAATAAGTTGCAAACCTATGGAAGAGCAAAAAGTATTAATTGAAAAAGCTTTTGATGCTTGGAAAGGAAGTAACGACCAAGTGGACGATGTTTGTGTTATAGGAGTGAAGATATGAACGAGGTAACACAAACGAGTCAGCCTGTCCTGAGTGAAGTGAAACGGAATCGAAGGAATGTGTGCGTAATTGGAGTGAAGATATGAACGTAAATGGAGTAATGTTTATCCTGAGTTTATCGAAGGATGTTGGCATTAGAATATAAAAAACGGCTGTATTTTTATCAACCTATTTTTGAATTTTAATAAATATTTCTTTTGTTTTGAATTATTAATATAATTCATTATTATATTTCTTATTTTGTAAAATATATAATATTTTATATCGAATTTTTATTGAATAACAACTTTTTGTAACTTTTTCAAAAAGTTATTAGTATAACAACACAAAGCAATCAAACTAGTTTGTTTTTTGTTCTTAAAATGCTATTGCAAAATAAAAAATTTAGTTAAAAATTAGTTAAACTTAAACTCTAGAAATCATGAAAACTATACTCACATACACTACCATATTTACTTTAATTTTAGTTAATTTTAATTTAAAAGCAGATAATCCTTCCATTCCGAATGGAATTGTTTACCAATTAACTGTAAAAAGTGTTGACATCAAAAAATCGAGATCAATAATTGTAGAATACCCCTATTTAAGAAAAGTGATGAATAAAAACTCTTATGAATATCAATTCGGAAAATATTCCAATTACAAAGAAGTTGATTCTGTTAAAACATTATTAACAAACGTTGGATGCACTGATGTTCAAATATTAGCTTACAACAACCATGTGTTAATTCCATTAACAGAAGCTATTTCTATTCAATATAAAGCCACTGAAATAAAAGAAAGGAAAACCACCAAAAAAACATCCAAAACCATTACCACTAAAGAGGTTAATTATTTGTTACAAGTTAAACAATCGGGCTTAAAACACTATTATTCATTAGCCATTCCAATTAATTCTATCGAAACCGTAGATATGATTTTAGAAGAAATCGACAACGAGCAGGTAATAGAAATAAGTATCGATGACCAATTGTATTCCATAGGAAGATATGAATCATTTGATGAGGTTATTAATGCCCGCAAACAATTTATCGAAAGTAAAATATATGATGTGTTTATCATGGCTCAAATAATTGACGAGAGAATTAATAGTGAAGATTCAACCAATTTAGCCTTAACTATTCAAACTGTTGTAAATGAATTAGCTGCTAAATAAATCCTATTTTCTTTGCGTACTTTTGCCAACTATGGCAGAAAACACACACCTATTAACGGATTGGCTTCCAACAACAAAAAAAGAAGCAGAACTTAGAGGATGGCACGAGTTAGATGTCATCCTTTTTAGTGGTGATGCTTATGTGGACCATCCAGCTTTTGGAGCTGCTGTAATTGGAAGAATAATTGAAAGTATGGGATTGCGAATTGCCATCGTACCTCAACCCAACTGGAAAGATGATTTAAGAGATTTTAAAAAATTAGGAATTCCTAAGTTGTTTTTTGGTATTACAGGTGGCTGTATGGATTCTATGATTAATCATTACACCGCTAATAAAAGATTACGATCGGAAGATGCTTATACACCTGGAGGTCAAAGAGGATTTCGCCCTGATTATACAACTACTGTTTATAGTACTATTTTAAAAAGTTTGTTCCCTGAAGTTCCTGTTGTTATTGGTGGAATTGAAGCTTCTTTACGACGAGTAACCCATTACGATTATTGGTCGGACCAACTAAAACCAAGCATTTTAAAAGATTCCAAAGCCGATTTATTGGTTTACGGAATGGGCGAACAACCGTTACGAGAAATAATTTCCTTGTTGGAAAAAGGTTTGTCTTTTGAATCATTAACCACCATTAAACAAACTGCTTTTTTACGAGCTAAATCATCAGAATTACCTAAAAATAAAAATTGGACCGACTTAAAATTAGCTTCACATGAAGCTTGTTTGGCGAATAAAAAAACATACGCTTCTAATTTTAAATACATCGAACAAGAATCGAATAAACTGTATGCCAATCGATTGATTCAAGAAATTGGAGATAACTACTTATTCATCAATCCACCTTTTCCAACCATGACCGAAAAGGAAATTGATGCTTCTTTTGATTTGCCTTACACCCGATTACCTCATCCCAAATACCAAAAGAGAGGAGCAATTCCTGCTTTTGAAATGATTAAGTTTTCCATTAACATGCACCGAGGTTGTTTTGGGGGTTGTAGTTTTTGTACTATTTCTGCACATCAGGGAAAATTTATTGCAAGCCGCTCCAAAGCATCTATTTTAAAAGAGGTGGATAAAGTTACTGCTATGGATGATTTTAAAGGATACATTAGTGATTTAGGGGGTCCTTCTGCCAACATGTATAAAATGAAAGGCGTTATTCAATCTATTTGTGATAAATGTAATAGCCCTTCGTGTATTTCTCCTGTAATTTGTAGCAATTTAGACACTTCACATCAACCCTTAATTGACATTTATAAAGCAGTTGATAGTCATCCGAAAGTAAAAAAATCTTTTGTTGGTAGTGGAATTCGGTACGATTTGTTGGTTCCCGAATTTAATAAAAATGCTGACCCAAAAGATTTAGAAGAATATACCGAAGAAGTTATTAAAAATCACGTTTCTGGTAGGCTAAAAGTTGCCCCTGAACATACTTCCGACCCTGTTTTAAAACTCATGCGAAAACCTTCTTTTAAGAATTTCCATTTGTTTAAAAACACTTTTGATCGGATTAATAGAAAATTGAATTTGAATCAAAAACTTATTCCTTATTTTATTTCGAGTCATCCTGCTTGCAAATTAGAAGACATGGCAAACTTAGCTGCAGAAACCAAAGATATGGGATTTCAATTGGAACAGGTTAATGATTTTACACCAACTCCAATGACTGTTGCTACTGTTATTTATTATTCCGGATATCATCCTTATACGTTACAACCTGTTTTTACACCAAGAACTGAAAAGGAAAAACAAGATCAACATCGTTTCTTTTTCTGGTACAAAAAGGAAAATCACAATTGGATTAGAACTATTCTAACAAATGCCCATCAACTAGACCTTTTAAAAAAACTCTTGCCTTCAGGTAAAAAAGCAACCTTTTTTCAAGACAAAGGAAAACGAAATAAGTAAGATTTTTAATTATAAGCAGGACAAACATGAGGTTTGATACCGCCACCTTCTCCAGCTCCAGCACCACTACATTTATTAAAACCAATCATTATTTCATGACCGTAATTACCATAAATTTTATTTAAAGGAAAATCAAAAGCATAACCAACATTAAGTGCTCCCAATTTAAATTTTAATTGTGCAATTACCGATTCTCCTACCCGATAACCTAATCCAAAAGTAGTATTCTGTTTATACACCCATGCCATATTCAAATCTAAGGCTGGTGGTCCCATAATATTTTGTTTCAATAAAAAAGATTTAAAAACCGTCCAATTTCCAAAAGCAGACTTATGCCCAGCACCAAAATAATATTGATTCACTTGAGCTTCTTTTTCTCCTAAATTAATACTCTTAAAATAAAGTTGGTTAATGGATAAACTCCAATATATTTTATTGCTGTATAATAAAACTCCAGGCATAATATCGGGATAACGTAATACCGAGCCTGCTGCAGCTGCCAATACAGGATCATTATTAATCGTTCCTCCAAAAACATCATCAGTAGAATATTGCTGTATGCCAGCAAAAATACCTAACCCCATGGTATATTTAGAAGAAATTTTAGTATGGTAAGCATAGGCTAATTTTACAAAAGTTCTGGTCGTTAAATGAACATCATCTTGTTCCACATAAAGACCAACACCATGCTTTGCACTATTTTTATAAAATCTTTTTGGAATGGTATATTGTAAACTTGCAAAAGATGAGCGGGGTGCACCTCTAAAACCCAACCATTGTATTCTTGTTCCAGCTCTAAAATCAGTACAAGGAATAGTGCCTAAAAATGCTGGATTATAACCAAAATTATTAAAGGTATATTGAGAATATTGAGCGGATTGTTGAGCATTTCCAATAATTGAAAAAAATAAAAATAATGGGATTATAAATCTTCTTTTCATCTATCTAAAAATTGAAATTGGTCCATTAAAAACTAGGTCTTCACTATTTTCTTGATATACTTTTAAGATATAATAATAGGTGGAAACAGGTAAGTTAATCCCGATGTATTTTACCTCCCAACCATCTTTATTTTCATATCCTTTTTTATGGTAAACTCGTTGCCCCCATCGGTCAAAAATAAACACTTCGTTATCTGGGTAAAATTGAATGTTATAAATGTACCACGTATCATTAATGTCATCTCCATTAGGAGTAATAACTTCTGTAGGTGTTGGTGGTGGGCATGTAAAGGGTTCTATCGAAACAACGTTGGTATCAACGCATCCTTGGCTATCAGAGATGTACAACGTATAATTTCCTGTTGGAACAGCAGAAAAAATACCATCACTATTTTGTCCGATTCCTTGTAAATCATAAGTATAAGGTGCTGTTCCTCCTGTTGTGGTAATAAAAACGTCAGCAGTAGTTTGATTACATTCGGTTATTTGAGGAGTTATGGTAGGCACTAAATCTTTTGGAATTGGAGTAACCGTAACCTGATTGGTATCATTGCAACCTTGGTCGTCTGTGATATAAAGCGTGTAAGTTCCAGCAGGCACATCATTATAAACACCTGTCGCACTTGTTCCAATACCCACTAAATTATAACTGTAAGGAGCTGTTCCACCAGTTGTGGTAATCAGAATATCGGCTTTTGTTAAATCGCAACTTGGTTCGGGAGTCACGGTTGGCACTAAATCTTTTGGAATGGGAGTAACCGTAACCTGATTGGTATCGTTACAACCTTGGTCGTCTGTGACATAAAGTGTGTAAGTTCCAGCAGGCACATCATTATAAACACCTGTCGCACTTGTTCCAATGCCCACCAAATTATAATTGTAAGGAGCCGTTCCGCCAGTTGAGGTAATCAGAATATCGGCTTTTGTTGGGTCGCAGTTGGGTGTAGGAGTTACTATTGATTGAATAATTACTGTTAAAATTTGTATTGATGTAGTTGCTGTATCCTCGTTAGCAGGAACACACCCGGTAGTTGTTACCAAATACACTTGTACATTTTGATTGTTGGCTAAAATTGTAATTATAGAATCTGCACCAAAAAGCGTATCTCCGTCAACGACCCATATATACTGGGGTGTTAAAGCTCCAAGTGAAGGGTTGGCTTCTAATTGAACTGGCGTACTTTTACATACTGCTATTGTTGAAACATCGGGAACGCTAACAATGGTTACACTTACGGGGCACTGAGCAAAAACCTCATTCCCAATAAAAAGTATTGCATAAAGTATTAATAGGTATTTTTTCATAAAAAACAATTACTTTTCTTCTTCTATCCCAACGTACTCAAATGGTAAATTAGAGATGGATGATAATTTTTTCCCCAAATCTAACAATTCTTCATCATTTAAATCATATACCCATTTTATAGAAACTTGAAGTCCTTTTTGAGCAAGTTCTGCAATTTTCATAATTATTTGTGCAATGTAAACAATGGAAGTGGAGTTGATGAGGTTAAATTGGAACTCCAAATTGAGCATTTTGTTTTCGTCAATGTTGTAATTTTCGATAAACTGTTTAATTGGTTCGTATATCGTTTCGCAATTTTCTGGGTATGAATTACCAGTGATTCTAAAAACTTTACTTTTTTTATCAAAATTTATTTTAGGACAATCTGCAGCTTCTATTCGGTTAATATTTTCCATTATTGGTAATTTTTATAATTAATAGCTAGTTCTATATGAAACAAAGCAAACTCTGGCGAGACCTTTGTTATTTTGTATTTAAAATCTTTCCCTGATTTATCAATTATGGTTATCAAACCCAGTCCTGCAAATCCGTTTTCATTAAATTTTGGGGTTTGAATTTTCTTTTTAAATAAATTGGAAAGTGTACTTTTTTTAAATGCTAACAGTTCTTGTAATTTTTCTTTTAGTGCGTCAATATTTTTAGATTCCATTGCATTAGAGGAATAAATGGTATAGCCTAATTGATTCTTAACTATTAATAGATACGCCAATTGATTTTTATCGGAGGTAATGTTGGAGTGAAAAATAATATTATGAATACATTCTATCACTAAATAACTCAATCGCTTTTTTAAACTTAAATATTCACCATTTTGCACCAAAGCATGATCTACTAACGAAATAATAGAAATTAATATGTGCTGATTAAATGTGCCTAAGTGTTGACAGATAATAACATCATCCTTTTTAAGATTTGCTTTAATTGCATGATAATCGGATAAAATCTGATTTTCACATTTAATATGTTCCTCCTCTAAATTCAACTAACTTATTTTAATTCCCATCACTAATACATCATCTACTTGTTTTCTGTTTCCTTTCCAATCCTTTAAAAAATGTAATAGTAATAAATGTTGTTCATCCATTTTCAAATCTACTGAATTTTCAATTAATGACATAAATCCTTTTAAATATAACTTTTTCCCATTTTCACCTCCAAATTGATCTGGGAAACCATCTGTAAACAAATAAACGATATCATCTTTTTGTAATTGTTCACCAAAGGTTATAAATTCTTTTTCAATAAAATCGTCTCCACCAATAGAAAAGTGTGAAGTTTTTATTTGTTCTAAAGTTTTGTTTTTATAAATTAATATTGGTCGATATGCTCCTGAAAAAGATACATAATTAGTGGCTAAATCAAAAATACAGATGGATAAATCTAACCCATCATGAACTGAAGATTTATCCGATTTGTGTAATGTGTTTTTTAGCAGTTCATCCAATTTGTATAAAAAAGAGGCAGGGTCGGTAATTTCGTATTGATAGGCAATTTCTTTAAATAAGGTACTTGTTATCATGCTCATAAAAGCACCAGGAACTCCATGTCCAGTACAATCGGCACAAACAACAATAAATTTATTACCTATTTTTTCATACCAATAAAAATCACCACTCACAATGTCTCTTGGTTGATAAAAAACAAATGATTCTGGAAAATGCTTTTTCATTAAATTTTTACTTGGCAAAATAGATTTTTGAATTCTTAACGCATAATTAATACTGTCGGTTATGTTATTATTTTTTTCTTCTATTTCCTTACTTTTTTTAACAACTTCT
The DNA here is from genome assembly GCA_964360245.1 of uncultured Vicingus sp. GTDB lineage: Bacteria > Bacteroidota > Bacteroidia > Flavobacteriales_E > Vicingaceae. Next base: position 16,291 of record CAYHWX010000015.1, on the reverse strand, counting down.
ATCGTTCTTTTGTCTAATTCTAGTTCTAATTTTTTTTGAATTTGTTTCTGAACTTTTTCTCTTCTTTTAATAAAAAAATAAATGATAGCCATTACACCAATGATAGTGCAAATAATAAACCACCATTTTTTCCAAAAAGGAGTAGCAACTTCAATGGTAAAGGCTAAAGTTTTTTCCGAGCAGAAACTATCATTATTACAAGCTTTCACATAAAAAGTGTAAGTCCCATCTTCAATTCTTGGATAACTTGCTGTGTTTTCTGATGAACTTTCTGACCAATCTAAATCATATCCTTCTAAAAAATGTTGATATTTTACACCTTCAGGCTGCTTAAAACTAATGCCAATAAATTCTATTTTAAGTTTGTATTTACTATAAGGAAGTGTTATTGTTTGTTGGATTGGAATTTTTTCATCTGAAACAAAAATATTTTTGATGCTTACTACTGGAGGTATAATATTTTTTGAGAATTTTTTTGGATTAAATTTTATCGTTCTTTTATTAGTGCCAAACCAAATGTTGTTTTCTAAATCAACATAAGTAGCTCCTTTATTAAAATCATCATTAATTCCTTTTTTAGCATCAAATACTTCTACCGTTAAAGATTCCTTACTTATTCTACTTAGTCCACCCCGATGACCAATCCATATTCCATTTTTATTATCAGAAATGATGCTATAACAATAATCCGATTTTAATCCATTAGCACTAGTGATGTGTACAAAACTATCTGCCTCCTGTTTAAAAATTCCATTTCCTAAAGTAGCTAACCAAAAGTTATTGTTTTCGTCTATTTCAATAGCAACAATATCCATGAGTTGATCTATATCTGCTACCATTAAATGAGACACTTCACCTCCTTTAATAAAGGATAAATAATTGCTGTGAGAACCAAGCACAATACTTCCGTCTTTTAACAATTTGATGTCGTAAATAGCATTATGTTTTAGCCCTGTTCGGGTATTGTAAGTTTCTATTTTGTTAGTTATCAAGTCTTTTTTTATTAATCCTCCTTCTGTTGCCACCCATAAATTATTATTAAAAACTACCAGCTTATGGATATTATTTGCTAAAAAAGAAGTAATTAGAAACTCTTTAGTAAACTTTTCTGTTTTACTATTAAAACGAAACAATCCTTCACCATCTGTACCTAAAAATAATTCATCCCTATTTTGTAATATACTAGTAACGGCAACATCTTTAAACCCATTTTTGGAATTATAATATTTCCACTTAATCTTTTCATTTGGAGTTATTTTTAATAGCCCAGAAGATGTTCCAAACCATTTCGTGCTATCATTAAAAAAAAAGGATTTGATATCGTTGGGTACTTCATTCGCCTCATGTTGATAAAAAACAAAAATCTCATCTTTTAACATCGCCAAGCCTTCTCCGTAAGTGCCTATCCATGTATTTCCTTCTCGATCAACTTTGGTGATATTGATGTAATTGCTGATTCCATTTTCCTCATTATAGTGTGCGGTTTCGCTATATCCTTTTTCTTTATTATTGTAAGTTAATTTATACAATCCTAAGTGAGTAGAAACCAATAAATTATTATTGTTATCTTCTTCAATGTTGTTGATTGGTATGTTCCCTATCCCAAAAGCGTTATTTTCCCTTCTCGATTTATTTTTTAATTCTTCTGTAAATATTAATTGATATAAGCCTGATTCGGCAGTTCCAATCCAAAAATTATTTTTTAAATAATTACTTGCAGTAATGCAATTAATTTTTTTGGAGCGATACGTATTTATTTCGAGAGGTCTAGAGGGCTCTAATTTGCTATCCAAAGACCATAAAAACAACCCTTCATCTGTTCCAACTAGTAGATTAGCATCAATTTTTCCTGCAATTGAAGTAATATTTTTTTTATTAAAATACAGGTTAAATTTTTTCACTTCTAATTTTGGACTAACTCTAATTAAAAAGCCATTTTGGGAGGTAGCCCACGCATAATTATCTTGATCTACAATAATTCCTGTTATTTTACTGCCAATTATTGTATCGAAAACAACCGCTTCAATTTTTCCATCTTTAATTCTACTAATTCCTCCTTTATTATGCCCCAACCAAATAATATTTTTTTGTCGTTGAGCAGAACAGGTTACAAAATTTTCTGCTAATCCATTTTGGATGGTAAAATTCTGAAAATCATTGCCGTCAAATTTCGAAATTCCATCTCCAGTTCCTATCCAAATAAAACCATTTTGATCTTGGTTTAAGCTGTAGATATACTGTTGTGGAAGACCCTGTTCTACGCTGTATTTAGAAAATTGATAGGATTGTGAACGAGCTGTATTTAGTAATAAAAAACCCGCTATTAAAAAGAAAATACGAATAGTATAAAATGCTCTAATTTTCAAATAAGTCAAAATTGTTTCTCCAAATCTAATTAAAAAAAAATCATTTTCTCAATAAAATCAATAGGCTACAAAGTTAATTTTTTGTATTTTTCGCAATGTTCAAATGGAATCATTGTTGGTAAATAAAATCAGCATTTGATTCCCAGTAATATTATGCTAAATCCTTTAAATAAATACATCATATTAGGAATATTAATTACCAACTCTGTTTTAGTTTTTCCTCAGGATAAAATAACTATAATACCAACAACTATTAACTCTTCAAATAGCGAATATGCTCCTGTTTATTACAAAAATGGATTAGTTTTTTCTAGTGTAAGCGACAACAATGAGTCTAATAAATCTATGACAGGTTTATATTTTATCCCTTTTAAAAACAATCAATTTGGTAAAAAAATTTCCTTTAGTAATGCTTTAAAAACAGGAGTTCACGAAGGAGCCATCACTTTTAGTGTTGATGAAAAAACAGCTTATTTTACAAGAACACAAAGTACCGCTAAAGAATTAACTGATAGTATTACCAAAGAAAATAAATTAGGAGTTTATCAAGCAACTTTTAATGGTTTAGACTGGGGAAATATTGTTCCTTGTAATTTTAATAATCCTGAATATAGTTTTGGACATCCTAGTTTATCTTTGGACGGAAAAAAGCTGTATTTCTCTTCTGATATTGAAGGTGGTTTTGGTGGAAAAGATATTTATTATTCAGAAATTACTGATGGTGTTTGTGGTCCTTTAATTAATTTGGGAAAGGATGTAAATAGTGCTTCCAACGAATTTTTTCCATTTATTAGTCCCTCAGGGAAGTTGTATTTTTCTTCTGATAAAATAGGCGGTTATGGGGGATTAGATATTTATACATCTGTTTTTTTTGATAATCAATGGAGCATACCTGAATTATTAGATAGTGCAATCAATTCAGCATTTGACGACTTTTCAATAGTGTGGAATAAAAACGGAAAAGAAGCCTACTTTTCTTCCAACAGAAACGGAACGGATGATGTTTTTAAAATAATCATTGATTATCCCGATTTTATAAATTGTGAAGCACTTAAAGAAGAACAATTTTGTTACGAATTTTATGAAGATGCTACTATTAATGTTGATTCTGTTGAAATGATTTATGAATGGGATTTTGGAGACGGCACAAAAGATAATTCGTTGGGGACTTATCATTGTTATAACAACATTGGAACCTATCATGTTCAACTTAGTATTTTGGATAAAATTATTGGAGAGAAATACAAAGAAATAGCTTCTCTTGACGTAGAAATAAAAGAAGTACTTCAACCATCCGTTTCCGCTCCTGATTCATTAATTGTTGGAGAAGAATTTACAGTTATCGTTAAACAAGGAAAATGGAAAAATTATATTATTGAAAATTTTTATATCGATTATAATGATTCCACTATCACTAAAAATAATGGATTAACCCACCGTTATGCTGTAGCTGGGAATAAAGAGCTTCGTATATTAATTACTGGGCGAGATGCTATTACCAATGAAATTAAAATGAATTGTTTTAATAAAACAATAACCGTTAAAGACAAGTAATTATGAAAAAAAGGTTATTAATAGGTTTTCTTTTAGTTTTCAATCTTACCCAATTGCAAGCACAAGCTATTCCTGCAAAAAACGAAAACATTCCTTTTTTAGTAACTTTTGGAAATAAAGCAGAAAAAAGTTGGGGAGATGATGATTTTAATCAAATTGTATTTTTCTCTTTACCGAAGGAACAAAAAAATCCTTTTTACATCCGAATTTTTGACCCAAATGTTGGAGGAAATTATGATGAAAATAAAGAAGGTTTTAATTCTACCACTACATTTTCGCTCTATGGAGCTGGATGTTTTTCTGATAAGGATGAAGAAAATAAAGATCCCATTGGAAATTACAAAAAAGGCAATTTAATCGATTCCAAAGTATTTGGATTTGAAAATACTTATGATGATAAATGGTTTGTATTTGGTCCTATAAATCCGCTAGAAGGAGAATATCTTCCTGATTTAGGTGGTTATATTTTTAAATTAGTAATCGATGGCTCCTCCGGTGACGATGGTAATTTATACCGTTTATTTATGTCAGTAAAAAATGATGATAATATCCCTGTAGAAGGAGGAAATGCCTTTATGTATGAATATTCTTTTCGACTCAATGAAAGTAAACAAGTCTCTCATTTGTACCCTTACATTGATCAAAATACCATCTCTGTAAAGCAATTTAATTTTGACTTTGATAACGATGCCTATGTTAAACTAATAGCCATGTCGCATCCTGGTATTCGTGTAGCAACTTCTAAAGATGGGGTTTGGGAAAATAGTTTGCACCCCATGAAAGAACAAGACAAAAAAACTTCTTTAGATATTCAAATTGTTAAAACGGGGACCAAGACAAATAATAATGTTGTTTTTTATGTTGTTAATCAGCGCGACAAATTTATGCAATTTCATTCCATACCCATTGGTGCTATTCCAAAAAAACTGATTGGAATAAAACCTATGAAAAAATAAAAAATACTATATCTATGATGATAATAAAAGGAACTTATGAAACGCCAGCTATAGCATTTAATGCTGTTGAAGGAAGTTTATTAATTGAAGGGAAATCATTGCCTGAAAATTCTGTTGAATTTTATGCACCATTATTAAGTGCTTTGGAAAACTACAACAATAATCCTGCTGATTTTACTCATATAGATTTTAAACTGGAGTATTTTAATACTGGTTCTTCCAAATGCATTTTAAATATATTGCGATTATTACAACGCATCCATACTAACAAGGGAAATGTTACCATTAATTGGTATCACGATGAAGACGATGATGAAATACTAGAAATAGGACAAGATTATAGTCGAATTATTAATGTTCCTTTTAATTTTAAAATTATTCAATAAAAAAATCAATTTTCTGGAATTGTATCAAAAACAAATCCTTTTGCCAATAAATATTCAATTGTTTTAGGCAGTGTGTTTTCTAAATTTGGAAATGCTTTTAAACTATCGTGAAAAACAATGATAGAACCAATTTTGGTATTTTTTATCACATTGTTAAAGCATTTTTCTGGCGTTATTTTCGGGTCAAAATCTCCACTTAACACACTCCACATAATTATTTTGTATTCCTTGCTAGTTTCAGCTATTTGGCTTTTTTTTTTCTTCCATAAGGAGGTCTAAAAAGCTTTGAATTTACCTCTTCATTACATTTTTTAACGTTACTAAAATACACTTCATCATCAGTATCCCATCCGCTTAAATGATGGTACGAATGATTTCCAACAGCATGACCGTTCTCGATGATTTGATTAAATAGTTCTGGATTTTTTGCCACATTACATCCCAAACAAAAAAATGTTGCTTTTACGTTGTATTTTTTTAAAATAGCTAACACCCAAGTGGTTATTTCAGGAATAGGTCCATCATCAAACGTGAGGTAAATTTTATTCTCAAAATTTGGAATATCCCAAACAAGTTGAGGATAATATTTTTTAATTATTCGTGGCGACTTTGCTAGATACATTTATTTTTATAATTCATCGTTCAAACCCATCGGATGACTTGAAGTCATCCGATGGGTTAACAGGAACATATACCATTAAATGAAAATGATTGGGCATTAAACAATAAGCTAATATTTTACAATAGGGAGTTAATTCAATTTTAATTTTCGCTAAGAAAAAAAGATAGTTTTCGGGGTTAAAAAAAATACTTTGTTGATTATTTCCTCTGTTGTAGATGTGGTAAATTTTATTTTCTTCGAAATTCATGTTTTTACTATTTCAAAACAAATTCACCTAGCGACATTAAAACACTAATACTGAATTATGAGTTACTTTACCACAGCTCCATCAGGACCAAGAAGATTGTTAACTATTCGTTCGGCTATTAGTGGAAACTGAATTTTGATAATTTTATCAATATCATTTTGTTCCGATTCAAACCTTGATTTTATTGCTCCGCTACTAATTTCTTTTCCACTTGAATCAAAAATAGTATAATGAACTTTTATCTCTCTTTGATATTGTTCTTCAGAGGCTTGATAAACATCGTTGGCGGCTTTTTTTATGTCTAATTCATTAATAAAAATATAATGATTCACTTTATATTTTTCATTTAAATTAGGCAGCAACTTTTCGTTGGGCAAAGTGGTTTTCATGTATTTTTCTCGGTTATCAACCTGTGAAACTACTTCTCCATTTTGAATTCCAGCTTCTAGGTATTCTTCTTCTTTTGGTTTTTTCTTCAACTTTTCTACCAACTTTGTTCCGGCGTTTTCTTTTTTCACCACCTCTTCTACTGGCACAACTTCATACTTATATCCAATCGAATTATAGATGTAAGCTAACTCTTGTATTGCCTCTTGTGGTTCAATGGAATAAAACGATAATGGATTATAATACTTTTTTAAGGCAATAAATAATTCTCTATCCAGTGCTGCTCTAAATTTTGCTTTAATGTCTTGAAAGTTTAATTCGTTTTTTACGGCTAAGTCTTTATCGATGTCCGAAATATACATTTTAGACTCAAATGGAATAATTAAAACAGAAGCCTTATAATTATCGATTGGTTTTTCATCCTCTCCAGAGGTTGTATTTTGTGCAGTAATTGAGATAATGCTAATGATAGCACAACAACTAATGAATATTTTTTTCATCGCTTTAGGTATTAGTAAATACTTAACAAGTAAAGCTACTTTATTTTAAAGGAAAAGAGGAAATTGAAATTTCTGTTTTTAAACAGCAATAAGTTAATTACTAAACCATGCTCTAAAAATATCCATACCGTTGGCATAAACCATAAATACAAGCAACAAAATCATTCCACCAATTTGTGCATACTCCATCACTTTTTCGTGAGGTTTTCGTCTAGTAATCATTTCATAACTTAAAAACATTACATGTCCGCCATCAAGAGCTGGTATAGGCAATAAATTCATTACCGCTAGCATCACCGAAATTAAAGCCGTCATTTCCCAAAAGCGTTGCCAAATCCACTCTGCTCCATATATTTTAGCAATGGTGCCAAAACCACCTAATTGACTAGCTCCTTCTTTTGAAAAAATTAATTTAAACTGATCTACATATCTTGATAAAACAGAGCCTGTTTTAAAAAATCCTGCAGGAATGGATTCAAAAAACCCATACGTTTTTGTTTTAACAGTTAAAAAATCTAGCGGACTTTTTCTACCAACACCAATCATTCCATCTTCATCGGTTGTTACCACAATATCTTTTTCTTCGTTATTTCTCCGCACCTTAAAAGTTAATTTTTCATTCTTTTTGTCTTTTAAAAATTGAACAGAATGTACTGCTCCCGAAAGATAAATATTGTTTATTGCGATAACTTCATCTCCTTTCATAAAACCAGCCGTTTCAGCAGGTTGGTTGGGTAATATGGAATCAACAACAAAAGGAACTTCTTCTGTAAAAAGCTCTTTTATTCCTGATTTCATCACTCGTTGTGGAAAGTCGCTTGGAATAGAAATATCAACTTCTTGGTTATTTCTGTTAACGGTTACTTCTTTAATGTTATCTAACAACAATTTAATTCTAATTTCACCATACGTGATGTCATTATCGATATTTATACCATCTAAAGCCACCATCTTATCATTCTGCTGAAAACCTAAATCAATCATTAATGAATCGCAATAAATACCATAAGTAGCGTTTTTGGCAGGAATATAATTTTCTCCCCAAGTAAATAATATCATTGCATAAATTACAAAAGCGACAATCACATTCATAATAACTCCTCCGAGCATGATGATTAATCGTTGCCAAGTTGGTTTAGAACGAAATTCCCATGGTTCAGCTGGTTTAGCCAATTGCTCTTTATCCATACTTTCATCTATCATTCCAGCAATTTTTACATACCCACCTAAAGGCAGCCAACCAATACCATATTCAGTATCTCCAATTTTCTTTTTATAAATGGAGAACCAAGGATTAAAAAAAAGATAGAAGCTTTCCACCTTAGTTTTAAAGGCTCTGGCAGCAATAAAATGACCGAATTCATGTAAAATCACTAGAATTGATATGCCTAGTAATAATTGTCCTCCTTGTATAACGTATTCCATTTAGTAAATTAAATTTCGAGCGAAGTTAAGGATTATTTAAATAAAAGATAAAGCTAATTTTCTTGTTTGGGCATCGGTAAAAACATAATCATCGTAAGTTGGAGTTTTTATAAATGCAATCTGCTGCATACATTTTTGATTAATCTCAGCAATTTCTAAAAATTTTATTCGATTGTTTAAAAATGCGTCAACTGTTATTTCGTTGGCAGCATTTAACACACAAGCTAAATTTCCACCTTTCTCTAGTGCTTTATAAGCTAAGGAAAGATTTAAAAACGTTTCTGCGTCAGGCTTCTCAAAGGTTAATTGAGGGTAATCCAAAAAATTAAAACGTTTCGATTTGGAGGGTAATCGAAATGGGTAAGATAACGCATATTGAATAGGAAGTTTCATATCTGGCAAGCCCATTTGAGCTTTCATGCTACCGTCTTCAAATTGTACTATGGAATGTATGATGGATTGTGGATGAACAATAACATCTATTTGAGTTGGTTTTAAGTTAAATAACCATTTGGCTTCGATTACTTCAAACCCTTTATTCATAAGCGTTGCCGAGTCGATGGTAATTTTAGCACCCATTGTCCAGTTGGGATGTTTTAAGGCTTGTTCTTTAGTGATGGTTGCCAATTCACTTTTTTGTTTTCCTCTAAAAGGACCTCCAGAAGCTGTTAAGTAAATTTTTTCGATTTTGTTTTGAAATTCTCCAACCAAACATTGAAAAATTGCACCATGTTCGGAATCAATTGGTAAAATTGCTACTCCATTTTCTGTAGCTAATTTTGTAATTAATTCTCCGGCAACTACTAAAGTTTCTTTGTTGGCTAAAGCAATGGTTTTTTTAGCTTTTATTGCATTAATTGTAGGAAGTAATCCTGCATAACCAACTAACGCAGTTAACACAACGTCAATCTCTTTCATTTCAACCACTTGTGCTAAAGCAGCTGCTCCGGTAAAAGTTTTAATACCGTGCTTCCAAAGTGTTTCCGAAACTTCTTTAAACTTAGTTTCGTCAACAATTACAACAGTGTTGGGTTTAAATTTAATGGCTTGAGCAATTAGTAATTCAGCATTAGAATTGGCTGTTAAAACCTCCACCTGAAGTTTATCAGCATGCTCTTCGATTACTTCTAATGCTTGAGTGCCAATAGAACCAGTAGAGCCAAGTATGGCAATTTTTTTCTTTGCCATTACTTATTTTTTTCTTGATTTCAATTTTATCTCCTCCATTAGCACACTTTTAGCTTGCTCATAGGATTGGATATGAATGTAATGTCCATTTCCTGTAGTAGCAATTTCAGACATCGACTCCACCGTCCATTTTTCATTTTTAACTCCTAATACCGAAATGGAGACTCCTTTTTTAAGATTCGCTTCCACATCGCTTAAAATACTTTTATCTCCTTTATCTAAATTAAATGCTCCATCTGTTGCAATAATTACCTGGTTATTTCCTCCTTCAATAAAATTTTCTTTTGCAACTTGATACGCTTTTTTAATTCCTTTTCCGCCAGCTGTATATCCACCAGCTGTTAAATCCTGAATTAATTGTGTTATCGAAGCCTTATCGGTAACATACCTTGATTCTAAAATAACATCGGTTGAAGTAGCATAAACTACGATGGCTAATTTATCAATTGGTCTTAATCCGTTTAGTAATTCAATCATAGCAGCTTTTAACAAGTCTAGTCTTCCCTGTTGTTTCATGGAAACAGAAACATCTATACAGAAAACAACATTATTAGGAGCAAATAAGTTTACTGGTAATTCTTTGGTAGAAATGGTGTCATTAGGCTCAATAATAACTACCTCTTCCACAACACTATCTTTTTTTATCGCCATTTCTTCTGCTGTAGGCTCTCCTAATTGAAATTCGAGAAATCCGTTGTTCTCATTTACATAAAAGTCTTGTTCTTTTGTTCCATATCCATTTGCATTCACCACAAAATAATAGTTATCCCATTTTAATCGCTGCATTGTTTCGCCAGATTTATTTGATTGAAGTGTTTTATAAACTAGTCCATCCCAAATAATCTCAACATTAGCATCTTTAATTGGTTTTTTTGTGTTTACATCTATCACCCTAATTTTTAAATCTGTTCTTAATTCATCTTCTTGTTTTTTTGATTTAAAATCTGGACATTGAAGATTTTCGTTAACATCAAAAGTTAGGGCATTTCCCTCTAATGTAAAAGTGATGGGTTCATTATTTACACTTACCCAAACAGGAATATCTTTTTTAAATTGCTCTTTCTTTTTAGGTGTATATTTTATTCTAACAATAATGGTGCTATCTGGAAATATCTCTTTTTTTGAAAATTTTACATCTATTCCGTAAGGCTCTTCAACCCGAAGAATAGTTGCCGTAACAGTTCCTGCATTAGTTAATGTAAAATCAAAATACTTAACATCCTCTTTATTAATATCGCCTAAATTATGATATGAGGTATTAAAAAGAACTTGTCCGGTAAGATTATTCCATAAAACAAAAAAAACTATTATAGTTAGTACTTTATACATTTTTGATGAAGCAGCTGTGTTAATATAATTTGATGTTTTAACAAACTTGTTGCCAAAGTTACAATTTGTTTTCACAAAAAAGATATCAAATTAGCCTTTCCTAATCTTTAATTAATGGCTAAATAATTCAAAGTTATATATCGATTATTGGAAAGCTGAACAATTAATAGGGGGTGGATTCCTTGTTAAATTCTATGTTTTTTAGTACCTTCGTGCAACTTATTGTAAATAAAACCCGTCAACTATTAAAGATAAAATTATAATTATGAGAAATTTTTTACTGGCACTTGTATTTATTGCTGTTTCATTTTCTGTAAACGCTCAATCAGATAAAATTGATGATCGATTATTAGTTAAATTTAGCATAGAAGAATTAAATAAATTAAAAATTGAAAATCCAACGGAATTTAAATTTATAAATTATTGTTTGGATAATGCTTGGTATATCCAGTCTTTGCCTATAGAAAAGATGAAAGACCCTAAAGAAAAGATAGGATTAATCGCAATAAAAGACCTTAACAACATTAACTTTTATTCATTAAATATTACCATTATTAAAGATAACTATCAGTTTTTTGCGATTGAAGGCACCGATAAAATGTTGGTAATAAAATCTGAGTATCATATTCTTAAAGAATTAAATAAATAAAAGCATGAAAAAAATTGTCATTCTATTATCCGTATTAGTGTATTCGTCTTTTTCGTTTGCACAAATTTTAATTACAGACTCTGATTTAGACACTTTAAACCCATTAGATTGTATTGCAAACTCATCTTCCAACCCAAACTTTTATGATTCTGGAAATAATTCTGCCAACTATGGTCCTAATGAAAATGAAACCATTGTTGTTTGTCCAGATTATGCTGGAGGAACTTCTAAGATTGCTTTAACTTTTGGAATAAATACTGGTTTATTATTTGGTGTTGATGCCAGCGATTCGGTTTATGTTTACGATGGTTTTAATACTTCAGCTCCATTATTGGGTGCTCATAATAGTGTTACAGATCCCTTTGGTTTTAATCACGTAGCAAGTTTTGTCAACAACCCAAGCGGTTGTTTAACCATACAGTTTATTTCCGATGGAGCTGTTGAAGGAATCGGTTGGGATGCCAATATTGTTTGCGCTACCCTTCCTCAACCTTTCGAACCTCACATGATTGGATTATTGAATGGAAGTGGTTTTGATATTATTAATCCAAGCGATACTGGGTATGCTGATATTTGTTTTGAAGATTCTATATTATTTACCGCATCAGGAAATTATCCTTACTCATCAGACGTCACTGGCAATGGCTACTCTCAAAATAGTAGTAATGTTTCTTATTTGTGGGAATTTAGTGATGGGACATCAGCGACAACGCCTAGCGTGTGGTTTAAGCCACCTGCCAGAAGTGGTTATTTGGTTTCTTTAAAAATAACCGATTCATTCCCTCAATCACAATATATCATGTCAAAAGTAAGAGTATCAACTATTCCTAGTTTTGCAGGTGTTATAAACAACAGGGATTCTATTTGTGTGGGAGATACTACTATTATCATAGGTGCAGTTACCAACACCGATACCGCAGGTGTAGATCCTACAAGTTCTAATTTTCAAATGGGTGGTACTTTTGCAGGGTTAACATGGTTGCCAGATGGTAGCGGTATTAATTATACCACCTCAGTAACAATTAATGGATTTCAACCAGCACAAACAATTACTGCTGTTAGTGATATTCAACAACTAAATATTACTATGGAACATTCTTATTTAGGCGATTTAGAAATGCATTTAACTTGCCCAAACGGAACTCAAGGAACTGTTTTTAATAGTTATGGTCCTGGTGGAATGATTCCTGGTGGATTTAATGGAGGAGGAACTTATTTAGGCGATGCTACCGATGCTAGCTTAGGAATTCCTGGTATTGGTTGGGAATACAAGTGGTCAACAGTAAACGCTACTTGGGGTAATTTCCCAACAGAATATGCAGGAGGAAATACTATAATGAGCAGCATAGCTCCTGCTGGTCCATCCATGAATCCTAATGGAATTTATTTACCAGAAACATCTTTTGCTTCTTTTATTGGTTGTCCAATCAATGGAAATTGGACAATTACAGTTCGAGATAATTTAGGAATAGATGATGGATATATTTTTGAATGGGGAATTTTATTTGACCCAAGTATTAATCCAAATAATGAAACTTATGCTCCTTCCATTGTTTCAGCTCAATGGCAGTCTGCGGCTACCATACTACCTGGTTCTCCTACCGATACTTTTATAGTTGTAACATCCTCTAATCCAGGAACCTATGGTTATACTTTTCAAGTTACCGATAATTATGGATGTACATACGACACTACTGTTTATGTTTACTTTTTAGCCACGCCTGTTGCTCCAGTTGATACCACAGTTTGTAACGGACAATATCAATTTATAGGAACCTCTTCTTATGCTGGTGGTGTTTGGACTTACACTGGACCTGGAACTGCTACTTTCTCTCCAAATAATACAGTTGAGAATCCACTGGTTACTGTTGATTCGAATGGTATTTATACCTTTACTTTTACAGATAATCAATGTTTAATGGACACTTTTTTCAATGTTACTTTTGCTCCTGATCCAACGGTGCAACTTGATACTATTGTGTGTGATAATGAATATCAAGTGGTAGGAACTACTTCTTTTAATGGAGGTGTTTGGTCTTATACTGGACCTGGAACTGCTACTTTTTCTCCAAATAATACTGTAGAAAATCCTTCTGTTGGTGTTACTCCTCAAGGTAATTACATCTTTACTTTTACCGATAATCAATGTAACCAAGTAAATTCTTTCCAAGTTGATTTTGTTCCTGCTCCAACAATTCCTCTAGAAGATACTGTTTGTACTGGAGAATATCAAATTTTTGGTACCACCTCCTATAATGGAGGTTCATGGACTTATTCAGGACCTGGAACAGCAACCTTTGTCCCATCTAATACTATTGAAAACCCTTTTGTTACAGTTGATAAAAATGGATTATACACCTTTACATTTACTGATACTCAATGTACTAAAGACACTTCAGTTGACATCTATTTCGCAGATTCCATTTTTGTTAATTTAGGAAATGTTGAATTCTGTATTGGTGATGAGGCTATTTTAGATGTAACTTCTTGGGTTCCTGAAGCTTCTTATGCTTGGAGTACAGGTAATAATTATTCTACCCAAACCGTAACAGATTCTGGAACTTACTATGTTGTGGTTAGCGGATTATGTAATAGTAGCAGCGATAGTTCATTAGTAACAACAATAATATGTAACATTATTGCACCAAACGTAATAACTCCTAACGGAGATGGTTCTAATGATTATCTTGTTTTTGACGGATTAGAACATTACCCAGAAAGCTCTCTTTTAATATTTAATAGATGGGGAAATAAAATTTATGAAAGCAGTGATTATCAAAATAATTGGGGACCAAAAGATATTTCAGATGGTACTTATTTCTACATTTTAACTCCTGGTGGTCGTTTAGAAGTAGATGTAATAAAGCATACCGTAACAGTATTGAAATAGAATAATTTGATATACTTTTTAAAAAGCCCTGATGGTATCGGGGCTTTTTTTATAAATACTCCTTTCAAATCACTAAAAAGGTAGTGTCCAAATAAGTACGTTTGATTAAGATTTGTAATTGAATAATTCCATTGTAAGACGCCATACCAATTTGGTAAGCTAATTTTCTACTCCACTCTCTTAAAAAATTGACCCAAGATTGATTGCTTGGTTAATAATTTTAATAATAGCAGAATACTCTCCCAAGATATTTGTTAGTTCTGATAACCTTTCCGTTAAAAATTCATTAATAAAAAAAGGCTTGGAAATAATTTCCAAGCCTTTAAATTTATTGATGTCTAACTTGTTATTGAATAACTATTTTATAGTTAGCAACTTCTTTTTCAGCAATAACATTTACAAAGTAAACACCTTTCGCATTTTCTCTCAAATCAATTACTTGACTAGTGCTATTACTATTGTTACTGTAAACTACCTGCCCTTGTATGTTCATTACTTCAATTATTGCATTTTCACCAGATGAATTTATTATTGTAAACAAACCATTGCTTGGATTTGGGTAAATAGCAAAATCTAATGAACTAGCATTTTCATTCAATCCTACACATGGAGAGAAAGTAAGGTTAATATCATCTACATAGATACAACCTGAAATAAAATCAATAACCATTACTGATACATTATATACTCCATTACCACCTAAACTAGTGGTATCCACAACAATTGATGGAGTAGATTCTCCTGTTGACCATGACCAACCATAAGGACCAGCAGTAGGTGCATTTAATGTTATCGAATAGTCAGAACACAAAATAGTATCTACACCTAAATCTAAACCGATTGGAAAGCAAGGTGGGGTCATAAACGTATAAGGTCCTACCCATCCACTTGAATCTGTACCGCAATCAGCTTGCACGTAATAATCGTAAGAAGTTGCAGGTTGTAAACCATTTAATAAATATGGTTTAGCCAACACCACTTGTGGATTTCCAGTTCCTAAAGTAAACCCTTGAAATCCCCATTCGATATTCCATGTCGTTGCTGTTCCGTTTTCTGTCCAATCTAACATGGCAGAAGTAGATGTAATGTTAAATGCCGTTAAGTTTGATGGATCAGAACAACTAGTATCCACCCATGAAATCAAAGCATATCCGCTATAACCAAAGCCTGGACCGCCACCATTCCCATTTCCGCCACCACCACCTCCACCATAAAATAATCCATTGGAAGAAGGATCGGTGTTGTTACAAGCCGCATCCGTAAATCCTGCACCTTTACCTCCCATTCCACCTGGAAAACCACCTGCAGCTCCCCCGCTTCCACCAGGAGTTAGACAAATCCCTGTCCAAGGGATGGTGTTTCCACCATTGAATCCATTTCCCATTGATCCAGCAGCACCTCCACCACCTCCACCAAAATAAGTATAATATCCACCTCCGCCAACACCACCTGTATAATTTACAGTTCCTCCAGAACCAACACCTCCAGCTCCACCTCCTCCAACTTGTGGGTTAGAAACCGAAATACCTTGTCCACCACCAGTTGCCTGAATAAATATCCCGACGGAAGTTGTTCCTCCAGCAGCACCAATTGTTACAGGAATTGTAGAAAAAGGTGTGACCGAATAAATTCCCATTGAATAGCCACCACCGCCACCGCCACCAGTTCCATTGTTTCCACCATTACCACCACCGCCAACTAACTCAATGGTAATGGATGTGACACCAGCTGGGACAATAAAAGATCCAGAGGTGGTAAATGACTGCGAACAAGTTTGTGAATAAATAAAGTT
>CAYHWX010000014.1:0-45425 GCA_964360245.1 uncultured Vicingus sp. | reverse complement strand
CCCTCTAAAAAGAGGGGTTAGGGGTGTGTAAAATTAGAAAGTGAAGATGAAAGTGAAAGTAAAAACTCTCAATTCTAAACACAATACTCTAAACTCGAAACTATCAACAATATATTACTCTATTTTTAGTTACTTTTGAAACCCATTAAAATGTGCCGATTTAGTGAACTTTAAAAAAATAATTTTTATCATCTTCTTAATCCTTGTTTATTCAAGAGTTTATACTCAAGAAACAGCAACTATTTCGGGTACATTATTAAATGCTGCTGGCGAACCTCTTGAAAATGCTAACATTGTTATTGTTGGTGAGTCTGGAGGAACAAAATCTAATGTAAATGGTAGCTATTCTATTACTATTCCTGCCAATCAAAACATACAAATTGGAATTACTTATATTGGTTTTTCTACGGTTTTAAAAACAGTTAACTTAAAACCCAATCAAAAATTAACATTTAATCCAAAAATGGAAAAATCTGTTACCGATATTGGTGATGTTAATGTGGAAGAAGAAGGCTCTCGTATTACCAATATGACTAAAATTAAACCAAAATTAGTAACTAATTTCACCAGTGCTTCTGGAAGTTTTGAAGCTATTTTAAAAACTTTACCTGGTGTTTCCTCCAACAACGAATTAAGTTCTCAATACTCAGTTAGAGGCGGAAATTTTGATGAAAATTTAGTTTATGTGAATGACATTGAAATTTACCGACCCTTTTTAATTAGAGCAGGAAGACAGGAAGGACTAAGTTTTATTAACTCCGACATGGTTTCCGACGTTCAATTTTCTGCTGGCGGTTTTGATGCCAAATATGGCGACAAAATGTCTTCAGTATTAGATGTTAAATACAAAGAACCCGAAGAATTTGCTGGTTCATTTTCAGCAAGTTTACAAGGAGCAAGCCTTCATTTAGAAGGTGCAAGTAAAAACCATCGATTTACTCATTTAACCGGAATCCGATATAAAACCAACCAATATGTGTTACAAAGTTTGGATACTGACGGGGAATACCGCCCTTCATTTTTAGACATACAATCGTTTATCACTTATGATATCAATGAAAAATGGGAAATTGGTTTTTTAGGAAATGTTGCTCAAAACAAATATCAATTTATTCCAGAAACCCGACAAACAGATTTTGGAACTATTAACGAAGCATTACAATTAACAGTATATTTTGATGGACAAGAAGTTGACCAATTTCAAACCTACTTTGGTGCCATTACCAATACGTTTAAACCAAAGGTTGGCTTAGAATTAAAATTTATTACTTCTGCTTTTAGCACATTAGAAGATGAAAAATTTGATATAGAAGGGGCTTACCGAATTGATGAATTGGAAAGAGACATGAGTAAAGAATCTTTTGGAGATATTAAATTTAATAAAGGTGTAGGCTCATTTATGAACCATGCACGAAATAAATTAGATGCCAACGTATTTTCTATCGAACATAAAGGAGAAAAAATTGCTGGAAAACATACCACTTTTTGGGGAATTAAATACCAACACGAAATTATTAACGATAAAATTAGCGAATGGGCTTATGTTGATTCTACTGGCTATTTTATTCCTAAAGTTATCGATTCTGTTGGCTATGTTGATTCTGCTGCTCAACCGAATCAATTGTTAGAATTAAAAGAGGTTTTAAAATCTAGAGTTTCTCTCAATAGTAACCGATACAGCAGCTATTTACAACGATTATGGATTTGGGATAAGGATTCTGTTAACTATACTTTTACAGCAGGAATTAGAGGTGCTTATTGGGATTTAAACCAAGAACTCATTGTTAGTCCACGAATTGCATTTACTTATGAGCCGAACTGGAAAAAAGATTATTTATTTCGTATCGCTGCTGGAGTGTATTATCAACCCCCTTTTTATCGAGAAATGCGCGATTTTGATGGCAACATCAATAAAGAAATTAAATCGCAACAATCCTATCAAGCAGTTTTAGGTTCCGACCATAATTTTGAAGCTTGGGAAAGACCTTTTAAATTTACTACCGATATCTATTACAAATACATTAAAAATGTTATTCCTTACGAAATTGACAATGTAAGAATCCGATACTTTGCCACCAATAACGCCAATGCTTATGCCACAGGTGTTGACATGAAAATAAATGGCGAATTTGTAAAAGGTGTAGAATCGTGGTTTAGCATGTCGGTAATGAAAACTCAAGAAGATTTGGTGGATGATTCTTATACCGAATATTTGAATAGCGATGGAGAAGTTATTATATCAGGTTATACGGCTAATTCGGTTGTGGTTGATAGTAATGTGGTTGAACCAGGTTTTATACCTCGACCAACAGACCAACGGGTAAATTTTGCATTGTTTTTTCAAGATTATATTCCCAAATTACCCAGTTTAAAAATGCACATTGCTTTGTATTATGGAACTGGTTTGCCTTTTGGTCCACCCGATAATCACGAAAGATATAAAGCCACCTTACGCATACCTCCTTACCGAAGAGTTGATATTGGTTTTTCTTACCTTTTAAAAAGTGATAAAAAAGAAACAAAAAGCAAAATTATTGGGGGATTTAAAAACATTTGGGTAAGTGCCGAAGTGTTTAACCTGTTGCAAATTAACAATGTAATTTCTTATTTGTGGGTAGAAGATATTAGTGGAAGAAACTATGCGGTGCCTAACTATTTAACTTCTCGACAAATTAACTTAAAATTTCATTTTGAGTTTTAGCAGTTAAAACTAGCCGTTGCAATAAATAATACAAAAACTATTAAAAGTTCAATTGAATTACTACATTTGGATTAAACATATAGGTTGGATATGATGCATACTTGTCCGACAACTGGCGGATGCATCATATTCGCTCGTTATAGACAATACTAACCCAAATTAAAAATGGAACCTATTCCAATAGATGATATAAGCACACTTATTGAGTGGAATCTCGAAAATTCCAGCACAAAAAATGGTGAAGTCAGATTTCTTTTTAGAGGAGTTTCGAAATCTGAACACAAATTAATTCCTAAAATATGCAGAACAAAAAAAGAAACGAGTTCAGCAATTGATCCCTCATTAAGATTAAAACTCTTACAGGATTACCTTAAAATTCACTTGCCAGCATATGGTTATGATCTCCACAATTATGACGAAAAACATAAATTATGGAAAGAGTTGTTTATAGCTCAACACTACGGAGCAGCAACAAACCTATTAGATTTTACAAGAAATCCTTTAGTAGGTGCATTCTTTGCATGTTATAAAGATGAGGACTTTGATAGTAAAATCTATGCTATTAGAATTCAAGAACAAGATTGGAGAGAAGATGAATTTGATGCAGAGAATTTAAATTATAATATTGCCTCCTTTGATTTATTATCAAGTAAAAATAGGAAGAGATTTCAAGGCTGGAGTCCTTATGAACTGCCAAGAACATTATTCGTTGTACCACCATTAATTGATAAAAGAATTCAAGCTCAAATCGGAATTTTCTGTTGTTTTTCTCAACCAAATGCATTAATTCCATTGAATGAACAAGCTGAATTCAATGGAAAAGAGATTCATGAAACAGGTTTTATTCAAGAGTTTCATATTAAAAAGGAATCCAAAGAAAAAATCAAGAAAGAACTTAATAAATTGGGGGTTAATCACATGTCTCTCTTTCCCGACATGAGCGGATTCGGGGAATTTGTTACTTGGAAATTATTGAATAATGAAGCCGAGTAATATGTCTATAACATCAACTAAAAGCCACGGGCTGAACAACCACAACCGAGAGGCCCGCGTCTCCTAGTTGAGAACCGTTAGCAAACATTTTAAAAAAGACACATCTAATGGACTATGTAAAATATCAATCATAATATAATAGTAAAATAACTTATGAATAAAAAGAATTTAATTATTGGACTTTCAGCATTGACAGTTATTTCAACTTGTGTTGCAACTTATTTTTACTTTGAAAATAAAAAAAACAAAAAATTAATTAATGGTTTAGAACAAGATAATCTTCAATTAATTCTTGACTCAATAAAGAGTAATAAAAACCTTTCAGAAGAAATTAAAAAACAATTAAATAACCTTGTAAACGAATTTGAAGAAATTGAAATCAAGGTTTCAAATGAGTTAGTGCAGGCATTACAATTATTTCAAATTGGACAAATTGAAAATGCAATTGAAGATTTAGTAAAAATTATTGAACATCTTCTTAAAGTTCATTACCAACATGACTCCAACTTTCAAGAATGGCTTAAGAAAGAGAAAAAAAAGTTGGACTTACATAACCTATTAACATTTTGCAATATTGAAAAGAAAATTTCAGAAATCGAATATCGTTTTTACATTGCTGTAAAGGCAATTCGAAATAAAGAAGACCATGAAATTGACTTAAAACTTGACGATTATATAAATGCATCTGGTTTAATTACTGCTATTGGGGGTATTATGAAAATTGCTAGGATGGTATATCCGATTAAATAATTTCACAATTAACTAAAAAAATATTTTAGAAATGAAGAAAATTATCAGCTTCTTAAACAAGCATGTCAAAATAAAAATGCCCAGCAACTTGACATTTAGCGAAGCGTAATGGCAAGGTGAACAAAGAAAAGTCAAAAAGAACGAAAATGCTAAAAGCCATTTGCAATGGCAATTAAAAAAATCAATAACAAAACTGTAATTTTGAGTAATGAGTAAAGGAACAACGAGTTACAGAATAAAAGATGAAACTGCACTTTATTATTTAACATTTGCAACAGTTGTTGGATAGATATATTTACAAGAAAACGTTACAAAGATATAATAGTTGAAAGTTTGCAGTATTGTCAAAAAGAAAAAGGACTAGAATTATATAGTTGGGTGTTAATGAGCAATCACATGCATTTGATAGTAAAAGCAAAAGAAGGCTATCAGTTGTCAGCTATTATAAGAGATTTTAAAAAGTTTACGAGTAAACAAATCATAAAATCAGTCCAAGAAGAACCAGAGAGTAAGAAAAGAATGGTTGCTGAGCATCATGTTAGAATCAGGAAAGCAAAACAGCAAAAAACAAACCTATCAACTTTGGAGAAATGACAATCATCCAATAGAATTATACCATAACGAAGTAATTAACCAAAAAACTGAATATATTCATAACAATCCAGTAGCCGAAGGAATAGTAGAAAAAGCAGAAGATTATATTTATAGTAGTGCTAAAAATTCTATGGGAAAAGAAGGTTTGTTAACAATTGAAATTTTGTAAATTTATCGCTGTGCCATTAAAATTTTCTAATGCTGCACGAAAAATTGCAGCAAAGAAAATTTAAAATGTCAAGCTGCTTGGGGGACAGCAGTAATCCTCTTTGACAACCTGAAAAAAAGTTAAAAAGTAGCAAAAAACGGCTCTTTTAAATAATAATTTCAAGAAGTTATTAAATTTGTAAGAAATAACTATTATGAGCACGATAGAACTAAAAACTAATTTTCATAAATTAATAGATACTTTCAACAACAAGAGCGTTTTATATAAATTTTATGAATTGCTTTTAAAGGCAAAAGATGCTAAAAATAATCAATTGTGGTCTAGGTTGACTAAAGAAGAACAAGAAGAATTAATTCTTATTGAAAAAGAAAGCCATAATGACGAAAACTTGATCAAACATTCAGAAGTTTCAAAAAAGCATAAAAAATGGCTTTAGAAATTTATTGGTCAAAACAGGGTAGCAGACCGTTTTGTGCAAGTAATACTTGCCTTATTGCTGTTTTTTTTAGTAATCCTTTTGGTAAAGTTTTTTTTAACACTCGACTAATCGCTTCGTTTGATACTAAATTTTAGCTATATTTGATGTGCTAATGGTGGTTTTAAGATAAACAAATGTTATATACGATTTTACAAAAAAACTAGCCTTGTTGACAATTTTTAGACAATCTTAAAATAATTCAAAAAATAGTTGCACTTTAGGGCAACATTTTGTATTTTTGTATCGTGAGCAAAAAACAGAAACAGCGAACTATTATTTTTTACAAAGAATATTTTCAAGAGTTCTTTGTGACACAGCTAGATAAAGTGAAGGATAAAATAATCTGGACCTTTGAATTGATAGAAGAGCTTCATAGAGTTCCTGAGACTTATCTCAAACACATTGAGAATACAGATGGACTCTTTGAAATTAGGGTGCAACAAGGAAGCGATATTTTTCGGATTTTCTGTTTTTTTGATCATGGTCAATTGGTTGTTTTGGCAAATGGTTTTCAAAAGAAAACGCAAAAAACGCCTAAACAAGAAATTGAAAAAGCACTTAAAATAAAAAGGGAATATGAAAACGAAAAAAAGTAAAATAATGACTCTTGACCAGTTCAAGGACTTAAACTATGGTAAACCTGGTACAAAAAAACGTGACGAACTTGAAGAAGGTTACGAAGATTTTAGACTTGGTGCTTTAATTCATGAAGCCAGACTTGAAAAAGGACTGACTCAAGAAGAACTTGCAGAAAAAATCGGAACAACTAAATCGTACATTTCTAAAATTGAAAATAACATTAAAGAAGTTCGCTTTTCTACTCTCAAAAGAATAATTGAACTCGGCTTAGGTGGACAATTGCAACTATCGATTAAATTCTAGTTTTTCTTCTGACAAATAAAAAAACCACATATAACACCAACTACGAATAACAACGAGTGTTTGATGCTAAATTTTAGCTATATTTGATGTGATAATGTTGGTTTGAAGAAAAACTGCCGTTGTGCAGCATTAAATTTGGACAGATGGGACACCTGAAAATACTATTGATAGTTCTGTTAGCCGTTCCTTTAACATTACATGGACAGATAAATGCAAATTATTCCATTGACGTCAAAAATAAAATTGAAGGCTTTTACTCTTGGTATATTGACATGATTAAGGATGGTAATCTGAATAAGGACTTTAATCCATCATGAACCCACTTTTTATTTTTACCGATACTTTTTTCTGTTACTTTTGGTAAGTGAATACAAAAAAACAACATCCAGCCACAAAAGAACGATTACATCTTCGAAACAAACACCGTGAGCGTTACAATTTTAAAGCATTGATAACTAGTCATCCTGACTTGGAAAAATTTGTAAAGCTAAACGATTACCAAGATGAATCGATTGATTTTTTTAATCCTGAAGCGGTTAAAACACTCAATAAAGCCTTATTAAAACATTATTACCACATTGATTTTTGGGATATTCCGAAAGATTATTTATGCCCTCCCATTCCAGGTAGAGCAGATTACATTCATTATGTTGCTGATTTATTGGGCAACAACAATTATGGTAAAATACCAACAGGAGCAAAAATAAAATGTTTCGATATTGGTGTTGGTGCCAGTTGCGTTTATCCAATTATTGGTAATTGCGAATACGGTTGGTCTTTTTTAGGTTCTGAAATAGATTCGGTGGCGTTAGAAAATGCTACAAAAATTAAAGAAAATAATTCTTTTTTAAAAAATATTTTGGAGTTTCGATTGCAACTCAAAACAAAAGATATTTTTTATGGAGTAATCACCAAAGACGAACGTTTTGATGTTACCATTTGCAATCCACCTTTCCATGCTTCTTTAGCTGAAGCACAAACAGGAACACTTCGTAAATTAACCCATTTAACAGCAAAAAAAATTAACACACCCATCAAAAACTTTGGCGGTCAAAATAGCGAATTGTGGTGCGAAGGTGGAGAAAACAGATTTGCGCGAAATATGGTTCGAGAAAGTAAAAATTTTGCAACTTCTTGCTGTTGGTTTACTACGTTAATCTCTAAGCAATCTAACCTAAAAAGTATTTACGCAGCACTCAAAAATGTAGATGCAGTAGCCGTAAAAACGATTGCGATGGGACAAGGAAACAAAACAAGTCGCATTGTGGCTTGGACTTTTTTAAGTGCTGAACAACAAAAAGAGTGGAAAAACACGAGGTGGAAAGAATAACATATTATTAAACTCCATGAAAAAGGAACTGGAAATAACCGTTTGTAAAACCACTACCGATTTTGACATTGCAAAAAAACTTACCAAAGATTATATGCAATGGTTGGGTTTCGATTTGTGTTTTCAGAACATTGAACAAGAATTTGACACGTTTGATAAAATGTATAACCAACCCGACGGTTGTTTTATTTATGCCAACTATAAAGGAAATATTGCTGGTGGTGTTGGCATTAGAAAATTAGCTGATGGAGTATGCGAAATGAAACGTTTGTACGTTTATGCTGATTATCGAGGTTTAAACATTGGTTTAAAATTATGTGAAGAAATTATCACCGTTGCCCAAAAAATGGGTTATCAAAAAATGAAGCTGGATACTATTGCTAAATTGGATAAAGCGATAAAAATCTATCAGTTTTTAGGTTTTTACGAAATTGATAAATACCGAGAAAATCCAGATGAAACAGCGCGATTTATGGAAATTTGCCTTTAAAATAAAATCGATAAGAATAAATCGAACTATTTCTTTTCATTACTTTATCTTAATCTTTACATTTATCAATTAAAACAGTAACCTGATGAAAAAAATAACCAGCCTCCTACTAATCATTCTTTTTGTTCCTTTGTTTATTCTAGGGCAATCAGCGACATCTGTCAACGATTTAGATAAAAATTTCTTGAATTGGCACAGCAACGATTTACAAACCGATTTAAAAGTTGGGACGAGTATAAACAAAGCTTATACTGATTTTCTGAAAGGAAAAAAAACAAAAAAAACGGTAGTTGTTGCTGTTATCGATTCTGGAGTAGATATTGAACACAAAGACATTAAAGAAAATATTTGGTTGAATCCGAATGAGATTGCAGAAAATAATATAGATGATGACAATAATGGCTACATTGATGATGTGCATGGTTGGAATTTTTTGGGAAACAGAGCTGGTGAAAACATTTCTTCTGAGAACATGGAGTGTACCCGTATTCTCAAACTAAAAAATATGAACGACCCCAACTACAAAAAAGCGAAAATTATTTACGACAAAGAGTTTGAAAAGGCGAAAAAAGAAAACGACCAAGTTAATTTATACGTAGAAGTTTTTAAGAGTTGTAAGTTAGTTATTAAAAATTATACTGGAATTGAAGTTTCTTCAATCGATGATTTGGCAAAAGTTAATACTCCTCAAAAAGATGTGGCTCTTGCAAAAGAATACCTCATTAAATTATACTCAGCTGGTTTAAATGAAGAATCACTAATAGAGTATAAAGAACACAATGATAGTTATTTGAAATATTTCTTAAACATGGATTTTAATCCAAGAGCAATAGTTGGAGATAATCCTGCTGATATAAATGACAAAAATTATGGAAATTCAAATGTTTTTGGTCCGTTTGCTAATCATGGGACATCGGTGGCTGGTGTTATTGCTGCAATACGAGACAATAACGAAGGAATAAATGGAGTAACAAATGATGTAAAAATAATGGTATTAAGAGCCGTTCCTAATGGTGATGAACGTGATAAAGATATTGCTTTAGCCATTATGTATGCTGTAGATAATGGTGCAGACATTATTAACATGAGTTTTGGAAAAGCGATTTCACCACAAAAAGAATTTGTTGACAAAGCCATCAAATATGCCGAAGAAAAAGAGGTTTTAATTGTTCAAGCAGCAGGTAATGATGGAAAAAACATAGACATCAATGATAATTTTCCTAGTAAAATATACAATGATAAAACAGTAGCCAGCAATTTATTATTGGTTGGTGCTTCTAGTCCCCAATTAGATGAAAACATCGCTGCTAGTTTCTCCAACTATGGAGCTCAAATTGTCGATTTATTTGCACCAGGAGTTAGTATTATTTCGTTAGACACCAACAATACTTACAGCATGAGTGACGGGACAAGTGTTGCTGCACCAGTTGCAACAGGAATTGCAGCACTTATCCTCTCCTATTACCCAGATTTAAAACCGAACCAATTAATTAGTTTACTAAAGGAAAGTTCCTACAAAGTTATCCAACCAAAAAAGGTGTTAACGCCTAATGAAGAAGGTAAAAAAAGAAAAATAAAATTTAGTAAATTATCTAAAAGTGGCGGAATAATAAACGCATACAACGCATTTTTAGCAGCCGAAAAATTAACTAAGAACTAAGCTTTTTTTCTACTTTCTACATTGGATAGTGCTTATTTTTTTATAATTATCTTTAAAAACGAATAAAATTAAAAGGTTAATATTAATAATGACTTTGATTAAAAAAATAGTATTTATTGTTTTACTAGTTAGTAACTTTATTTTATTTGGGCAAAAACCCGACAAAGCTTTTGTTGCTATTATTAACGATACTGTTCCAGTTTCACTTAATGCTAATTGGAAATATCATCAAGGCGATAATAAAGAATTCGCAACCTATAATTTTAATGATAGCTTATGGGATACCATAGCTATTCAGCTTGATTTAGATAAAATACCTAAAGGAACATTTACAGGTAATTGTTGGTTTAGGTTAAAAGTAGTTATTGATAGTTCTTTGGTACAACAACCACTAGGATTAACTCTTAGTCATTCAGGTGCTTCAGAAATTTACATTGATGGAAAATTAGTGCATCATTTTGGTAAAGTTGGTTTAAGTAAAGCCGATGAACAACCATTTTCACCAATGGAAGTCATAGGTATAAAACTTGACCATCGAGAATACCATAGTATTGCCATACGGTATTCCAACCATCATTATCTTGAAAATTATAAAAGTTACGATAAAAATGAGGCAGGTATTTCCATTGAGATAAATGAGTTAAATAAAACTATTGCTTATGAAACACGTCTCAAAAGCGTGGTGATTTTTACCATGGTACTGCTGTTCGGGATATTATTTACCTTGAGTTTTGTACATTTTTTGTTGTATATTTTTTACAAAAAACACAAAGTTAACTTGTATTATAGTTTGTTTACTTTTTTCTTTTCCTTGTTTTTTTTCTGCTTAGCATTAGTCATGATAATTCATGCACCCTTCATACAACTGTTTATACAGTATTATATTTTTGTGCTGATTCCTCTTCTGTTTTTTATGTTAATCACTTTTCTTTATTCATTGTTTTACAGTCCGTTCCCAAAAATCTTTTGGATAGCTGTGGTGCTAACTTTTCTTTCACTTCTGTTCTTTTTCATTAAAATAGGGTTTAATGAATTAGTGCTAACAACACAAGCACTTTTTATTATTGTTGAAGCAGTACGAGTAATTATTAGAGCAATGATAAAAAAACACAAGGGAGCTAATATTTTAGGCGTTGGGATTTTTTTCTTTGCACTTTTTATTGTAGGAATAATTATAGTGGCTTTTTCAATAGGTAGCAACCTAAATATAACTGTTAATGGTCCTTTTGGAATTTTGATGGTTTTACTATTATTTTTAGCTTTAATAAGCATCCCAATTTCCATGTCAGTTTATTTGGCTAAAGACTTTGCCTCTGTAAATAAAGATTTGGAGAGTGAAAAAGAAAACCTTGAAATACGAGTAAAAGACCGAACAACCGAAGTAGTTGCACAAAAAGAGCTTATTGAAGAAAAACAAAAAGAAATAACAGATAGTATTAAATACGCCAAACGAATACAAAATGCCATTTTACCACCAAACAAATTGGTAAAAGAATATTTACCGCAGTCATTTATTCTATACCAACCAAAAGATATTGTTGCTGGTGATTTTTATTGGATGGAACAAAAAGATGGTAAAATTCTTTTCGCTGCAGCAGATTGTACAGGGCATGGTGTCCCAGGTGCTATGGTTAGTGTAGTTTGTAATAATGCTTTGAATAGTTCTGTTCGTGAACATGGTTTAACAAATCCAGGAGAAATATTGAATAAAACAAGAGAAATCGTTGTTCAAGAATTTGAAAAAAGTGATGAAGAAGTAAAAGATGGAATGGATATCGCACTTTGTAGTTTAGAGTTTACCCGCCCGAACGTTCCTTTTCGGAACGGGCTGGAAGTTTCGAGTTATGAGTTGAAGTATGCTGGTGCCAATAACCCTTTATGGATTGTTAGAAAAGGAGACTTAATAGAAATAAAACCAAATAAACAACCCATTGGGAAATTTGATAATCCACAGCCCTACACAACTCATTCGTTTGAACTCCAAAAAGGAGATTCCATTTACATTTTTTCAGATGGTTATGTTGACCAGTTTGGTGGAGAAAAAGCTAAAAAATTTAAAGCTAAAGCTTTTAAAGAGTTATTGTTAAGCATACAAGATAAAACTATGGAAGAGCAAAGACTGATTATTAGTGAAGTTTTTGAAACTTGGAAAGGTAAAAATGATCAAGTGGACGATGTTTGCGTGATAGGTGTTAGAATATAATACTTTTCTTCTGCTTTTAGTTTGCCCTATTATTCTCTATTTTTGAGAACAAATTAACAGTAAAAAAAATGAAATTATTACTATTAAGCAACTCTTCCCTTCAAGGCGAACCCTACTTGCATTTTTGTAAAAACAAAATCAATACTTTTTTGTGCGAAAACAATGCAAAACAAGTTGTATTTATACCTTTTGCAGCTGTTACTTTTTCTTATGATGAGTATGAAAGCAAAGTCATCAAAGGGCTTGACAATATAAATATACAAATCACCAGTATTCATCATTTTGAAGACCAACAAAAAGCTATCAATGAAGCCGATGCCATTATGGTTGGCGGTGGAAACTCTTTTCAACTGTTAAATGAAGTTTATAAAAATGATTTGTTGGAGGTCATCAAAAAAAGAGTAAAAGAAGGAGTTCCTTATGTGGGTTGGAGTGCAGGTGCTAACTTGGCATGCCCAACCATTAAAACCACCAACGATATGCCAATCGTTTTTCCACCATCTTTTGATGCACTTAATCTTGTTTCTTTTCAAATTAACCCACACTACATACACGGAAATCCTCCTGGACATAATGGAGAAACCAGAGAACAACGAATTTTAGAATTCTTGGAAGTCAATCAAAAGATGATAGTTGTTGGTTTAAGAGAAGGAACGATGCTAGAAATTAATGAAGATAATATCCAACTAATTGGCGGAAAAGAAATACGAATTTTTAAACACCAACAAGATTTTTACGAATTAAAAGTCGGTGCTGACATAAATTTTTTAATGAAATAAATAAACAATCACTTCTTGGTTTCCAAGTGCTTTTTCATCTCAGCAATCAGCTTGTTTTTTAAATCGCGAAACTGATTTTTATTAAGTGTATGATCTACTTCCATCGCCACTAGTTTTATAAACTCATGATAAAAAGACATGGATTGTTTATCACCGTCAATAATTATTTCTTTAATAACCGCTTTGTCCGTTATTTCTATGAGGTCTTTAAATTTATAAATCTCCCCTAGCTCAAATAGGTAGGCTGTTTTATCCACTACTGTTTCCATAATGTGTTGTTTAAAGTTTTCTCTTTCAAATGTAATGTTTATTTATTTTAATAACCATGAACTTAGTCATTATTTTAAACTGTTTTTTACCAGCTATGCTGAATTCAATTTAGCAACTATCAAACTGTAACTAATAAAAAAACCACTTACTCTTTTTTCATCAAAAATGACAATAAAATTACCATTGAATAAAAATATTAATATTATTGTCTAATACCCCACTTTAGTTTACATTTACTTATCTAAAAGATAATTATTAATTTAAAACTCAATATTATGAAAAAAAAATTACTCAATTTAATGGCTGGATGCATGGCACTAATTGGCTCTGTTTCCATTGCTCAACCTACGCTAACTGCAACAGGTATTAATCCTGTTCTTAGTGAGAGTTTAACGTATTTCAACGCCAATTATGTTAGTCCAGGATCTTCAGGTGCTAGCCAAACATGGAATTTATCTACAATGTCAGGAACTTCAGGCGGACTTATAACTATTGTAACCCCAGCTTCTACCACTAATGGTTCAAATTTTTCATCTTCAACCGTAGCTGCCGAAAACGTATCTTCTGGAACTGATAGTTATTATAAAACATCTGCAACAGCACTACAAAATTCAGGAATCGATGCTGGAGGAACTCTTATTACTTATTCTAATTTTGAGGATTATTTACATTTTCCGTTTTCTTTCAGTAATTCATATACTGATACATGGGCTGCACAGTTTTTTAGTGGTTATCAATTTTGGCGCACAGGAGCTACTACCGTAACTGCTGATAGTTATGGAACGCTTATCACTCCAAATGGAACATACACAAATGTTATGCGAACTCATTTTGTTCAAGTATATCAGGATTCTGCTTATCCTGGATTTCCATATGTAATAACTTACAATAACGATCAATATTTTTGGTATAAAGAAGGTGTTCATCTTCCAATAGCTGCTGTTTATAATTTGACATCATCATCTGGTGGACCCTATACTGGAGGGTATTACCGATCTGGTGCCGTTGGAATTAATGAAGTCCAAAATTACATTTCTTCATCTAGTGTTTTCCCAAACCCAGCTGTTGATATTGTTACAATAAATATTGAGTTAACTGAGAATAAAAAAATAGATGTAAAGTTATTTAATTCACTAGGTCAACAAATGGAAGTCAATGAAACTTCAGATGGTTTCCAAGGTTTAAATACCATCCAATTAAACGTTGCCACCTTGCCAGTAGGTATTTATTTTGCACAAGTACTTATAGAAGGAAATATAGCCGTTACCAAACGATTTATTGTGAACAGATAAAATAAATTATTCTTTAAAACACCGTTCAGCTAACTGAAGGGTGTTTTTTATTTTTATGATTTCAATTTTATTGAGAAGTACGATTAGTGTAAATAAAAGTTAATATCTCAAAAACTAAAACAAATGAAGAAAACAAATAGTTTATTATTAATTATTTTTCTGATAACAGTCTCAATTCAGGGGTTTTCTCAACAAGCAAGTTTAACGATATTTAATAAATCGAAAAGGGAGTTGACAACCAAAATAATGAAAGGATCAGAAAAAAAAGGTTCGCTTCATCAAACCATTACCATTGCTCCTAATGAAAAACAAACAGTTAATTTTAGTGAAACTGGTCAGTATTTTACTAAAAGCCAAGCTATTTTAGTTAAAGTAGATATTCTAGAAAATGATACAATTTACAGTAAAGGTACTCCTTTTCAGATAGTAGCTGATAAAAAAAGAGGTTATAGTAACATGACCATGAAGTTTACTGTAAAAGAATCAAAAAAATCTACAGTTGAAGGTTTGACTCCTATAACGCGTAAAGAATATGAAGTAAATTAAAATAGCATTATTTAACAGTTTATATTCTTCAACCATTTTATTTTCACATTTTTTAACACCAATTTATGATTTAAATTTGTTTTATCTGTCTAATTTATTGTAACTTAGTTTTTTTAAACACAGCTTACGGATAATTGCACTAGTGCTCTAATTAGGTTGTTGGCTTTAATTAATCGCTATGAAAAAAGTAATAAAACGACAATTTCTAAAATCAAAAAATATTATTGCAAAGCTGGCTCTTACTATTTTAGGTTTTACATTAGCAGCATCGCAATGCCTTGCCCAATACATGGCAATTCGTCCAATGAATACTATACAGGGTAAACTAAAAGGCATAACAGATACGATTAGTCGTTTTAGAATAGTAATAAATAATTCCGATACCTTGTATTCTACTTGGAAAAATAAATACACATTTGAATACAACTCATCCTATAGAGCAAACTCCATTACCATAGCCGTTTCAGAAGATGTGGAAGAAAGAGAACAAAAATACAGCCCTGTATCAGAAATAGTTGCCATCAAACCAGACGATGAAGGTCTAAAAAAAGAAGTAGCCATAGCGCTAAAGAAAAAAGTTTATGTACCTTAGAAAAAGGCTCGCTTTTAAAGTATTTAAGCAGTACAAGAAAAATACAGTAGAACTTCACGAGCTAAATAGTCTTTTTTGGGAATGTACTTTACGATGCAATTTACAGTGTTTACATTGTGGTAGCGATTGTTCTAAAGACACCTCTGCTCCCGATATGCCATTAGCTGATTTCTTAAAAGCACTCGATTCCATTGCAAAACATATCCCTCCAAAAAAACTCTTCTTAATATTTTCTGGTGGAGAACCCCTAATGAGAAAAGATCTTGAGGAATGTGGAAAAGCTGTTAGCAAAAGAGGATATGAATGGGGAATGGTAACTAATGGATTAATGCTTTCTCCAGAAAGATTAGCTTCATTACGGTTGGCAGGATTAAAATCGATTAGTATTAGTTTAGATGGACTCGAAATAGCCCACAACACATTAAGAAATCATCCAAAAAGTTTTATGCAAGCCTTAAAAGCCATACAACTTATTTCTGAATCGGCTAATTTAACATTTGATGTAATTACCTGTGTAAGCGAACTAAACCTCCATGAATTGCATCAAATTAAAGAATTGCTCATTTCGTTAAATGTTAAACAATGGAGAATTAACACCATTTTTCCGGTTGGGAGAGCTACCGAAAATAAGAAGTTACAGCTATCTCCTGTAGATTTTACGAAATTGATGGACTTTATTGCAGCAACAAGAAAAGAAAATAGAATTCATCTGAATTACTCTTGCGAAGGATTTTTAGGCGAATTTGAGGGTAAGGTGCGCGACAGTTTTTATTTTTGTAGAGCAGGGATTAACATTGGTTCTATATTAATAGACGGCTCTATCTCTGCATGTCCAAACTTGCGAAGTAACTTTATACAAGGAAATATTTATACCGATGATTTTATGGCTGTGTGGAATACAAAATTTAAAAAACATCGAAATAGAACTTGGTCGCAAAAAGGAATTTGTGCAACTTGCGAAGCTTTTACTCATTGTGAAGGAAATGGGATGCATTTATATAATGAAAAAGAAGAATTGCAAGTATGCCATTTACATAAAATAGTGTAAAGCAAATTTATTTCTTTAATAACTAGTTTTTTAATCACTAACTCTTAACTAAAATAACAATCAACAAGATTTATTATTTTTATAATTACAAAAATTAGCTTATTTGTACCTCTTAATTTAGAAACGTTAAAAATTCATAACGGCTAACAATATGCTTTTTTTTGTTACGTTTATACCTGCAAATAATACCGTTGGCATATATGTAATAGTCCAATAAATTGTTCTAAACATCTATTGCAACGGCATTAACCATTGTAAATTATAAAATATCCAAAAGGATATTTTATAATAACAATTAGTATAAGAAACTTAACCCTAAAAAAATGAATAAAAAAACCATATCCATACTTTGCCTTACCGCATTGTATAGCATTTTCTTTTATCATCAACATGCTGGCATCAACTTTTTAATTTTTACCATTGCTGCCATTGCATTTTTTTATTTTCAAGATAAAACTATTTTTAAAAGTAAAGCGGTGCTACTCGTTAGTTTTGCTGCAGTTTTTGCAGCTAGTTTTTTGGTGGTAAACGATTCTACCTTATCGGGTTGGGCAACTGTTGTAGCACTATTAGTGTTGCCTGGCGTAATTATCAACAGGCGTTCATCGGTACTCATCTATTTGTTTTCTTCTCTCTTTACCACAACTGTCGCAGCAGCATACATGGTAGTAGAAATGGTTGAATCTGGGAAAAACGGAAAAGGAAAAGGTTTTTTGCATCTGCTTAAATACATCGTACCCATTGTTTTTGTTATTGCTTTCTTTTTTATCTACCGAGCAATGAATCCGTTATTTGAGAAGTTTACTCAAGAAATTGCAGAGTTTATTAGCTTAGAATGGGTGTTTTTTACCTTAGGTGGTTTCCTTTTGGTATATAGTTTCTATAAACAAAGGCGAATTAATGATTTAGATAATTGGGAAAGAAACGGAGCAACATTTATTGATGAAGCCACCATAAAAATTCCAAAGTGGAATGAATCTGTTGCTTTTTTGTTGCTTTTTGTAGTGCTTAATGCCATGCTTGTTGCCGTTAATTTAATGGATGTAAACTACCTCTATTTAGGGCAAGGAATGCCTGATGGAATTACACATAAAGAGTTCGTACACAAAGGAGTAGGAATGCTTATTTTAAGTATTATTTTAGGTATTTCCATATTACTTTTCTTTTTTAGAGGTGCTCTTAATTTTTCAAAAAACAAAACACTCATCAAAGCCCTCGCATTTTTATGGGTGTTGCAAAATGTTTTTATGGTATGTTCTACCGCTATTAGAAATACCATGTACATTGATGCAGCCTTACTGACTTATAAAAGAATTGGCGTTTACTTTTGGTTATTTTTTGCCATCATAGGTTTAATCACTTTGTTTATCAAATTGCAACAAAACAAAACAGTTTGGTTTTTGTTTAGGTATAACTTTGCTTCTTTGTTTGTAGTGCTTATTCTTAGCTCTGCTTTCGATTGGGACAAAATTATTTCTACCTTTAATATCAACCGTGCAAAACAAATGGTAGAAATTTCTTCGTTAGACAAAAACTACCTGTTAGACATCTCGGAAGGAAACATCAAAGCGTTGTACGAAATTAAAAACTTGGAAGGTTTTGAAGTGGATTCGGTGTATTCATACAATTATTATAGAAGCGATTTTAGTTTCGATATGAACAATTACGATTACAACCTTTCCAATAGCAGTGCGTTAGATTGTAAGGTATTTGATTTTTTAAAATCGGATGCTCAAGGCGATTGGAGGTCGTATTCAGTAAGAAGAAATCAAGTTCGCAAAAATATCCAACAACTCCATGCAGATGGCATGCTAAATTCGTTAGAATTACAAGGGCATTACATTGCTTCGCTAGCCCCTATTTACGGATTAACCAACATTACTGAGTTGAATTTAAATAACAGTAATTTTAACAGTACCGTACAAATAGCTGGTGTTAATGAATTATTACAGTTAGAGAAACTTTATTTAAACAGTAACTACATTTCTAAGCTAGATACCTTAAAACCCAACACGAATTTAACTCATTTAACACTACAACAAAACGAGTTGAATAATGTTAATTTCTTAAAAAACTTTGCCAATATCGATTCGTTAGAGCTTGGCAATAACAAATTAATTACATTATCATCATTACCAAAGTTAAAAGCCTTAAAAACGCTTCATTTGGATGGAAACCCGTTAAATGACATTAGCAAATTAACGGCATTACCCAACTTAAAAGAATTGTCGCTAAACAATATTGTAGGAAATGTGGGTAAATTCCCATATTTAAAAACGCTAGAAAGGTTAAGTGCTAACAGTTCGCAAAACATTGTAATATACGGAATAAGCAATGCAACCTCCTTTCCTGCCCTAACTTATTTAGATGTTTCGAATAATATGCTCTATGATTTAAGTGCTTTTATAAATAAAGAAAATAAGAGTAAAACACCACTTTTGCAATCGTTAAACATTAACTCCAATAGTATTTC
This sequence comes from uncultured Vicingus sp., assembly GCA_964360245.1. Classification (GTDB taxonomy): domain Bacteria; phylum Bacteroidota; class Bacteroidia; order Flavobacteriales_E; family Vicingaceae. Next base: position 26,175 of record CAYHWX010000014.1, on the reverse strand, counting down.
AACCCTTAATAGAATTGAAGTTTTTAATCAACTTACCTACTTAGATGTGAGTTACAACAAGCTTTATAATGTAACAGGATTGGAAAAACTAACTCAACTCCAACAACTTAATTTAGCTAACAATGATATTCGAGACCTTTACTTTTTAGAAAATATGAATCAGTTGCAAGAGCTAAACCTAACCAACAATGCAAATATTATTGATTTTAAAAAGTTGGCTAAGTTAACTCAATTGAACACCCTCATTTTATCTGGTACTTCCATTCGAGAGTTACAACCTATCAATACTTGCAAGTCATTGCAATTATTAAATTTAGCTGGTTGTAGAATTTCCAATTGGGATGCTTTAACAGCTTTTTCTCAATTAGAAAACATTTCGGTTTCCTTTCTCACTAAAGAAGATTTAGTAACTTTTAAAAAACTTCCTAATTTAAAATACCTAACCATTACCAACACCGAAGAGAGTGTTGTGGCTTTGTTTAAAAAGGAACTACCAAGTGTTGTATTGTATTGATAAGATTAAGATTACGTCATGCTGAACTAATTTAAGTCTCTGCTTTTTTAAATATGTTGCATTAATCATTATTTTCCCTATTTTTGGTTTCCATAAATTTTAAAATCTGTATTGGAATAAATGAAGTTTGTTTTCATCACAATAACATCAATTTTATTATTAGTAATGTCCTTACCAATAAATGCTAATAATATTACAAGAACTGATTCTATAGAAAAAAAAGATAGCACGTCGTATGTCGAAGAACTTATTAAAGATGAAAAAGGAAACGAAATTCTAGTTGTTGATCGATTTGATTTGTTTATTAATTCTATCAATAAAACTATTCCTGACACCATACCTTTTTACGATTGGATAACTGATAATATTCACCAACGAAAATTCGATTTTTCGAAAGTTCAGGACACTTTAGTTGTATTATTGACGGACAGCACTGATCATTATACACATCCTTTTTATGGAAATGTAAGTTCTGAATTTGGTAGTCGAAAGTATCGATATCATTATGGAACTGACATAGATTTACAAACTGGAGATACTGTTCGTTGTGCATTTAATGGTAAAGTTCGAATTTCTACTTATAGTAAAACTTATGGCAATGTAGTTGTAGTCCGTCACAACAATGGATTAGAAACAATTTATGGTCATCTTTCTAAAAGATTGGTTGATGTTGATTCTACTATTTTATCTGGAACAATACTTGGATTAGGAGGCAATACAGGAAGATCATATGGCAGCCATCTTCATTTCGAAATTAGGTATTTCGATGAAGCTTTAGATCCAAGAGATGTTGTAACATTTGAGAACTTTTCTTTGCTGAACGACACCTTGAGTATCTCCCAATGTAATTTTGTTTACCGTGATGAAATAAAAGAGCTAACTAAAATGCAATATCACAAAGTAAGAAGTGGAAACACACTAGGACATATCGCTCAAAAGTATGGAACTTCAATTACTTCTATTTGCCAATTAAATGGTATTTCAAGAAACAAACTTCTACAAATTGGTGAAAATTTAAGAGTTCGTTAACCCTTTAAATTTATGGGTTACATAAATTATTCTTTCACTATTTTTCTGGTGATTGTTTCCCCATTAGCTTCTACCTGTAAGAAGTAAATTCCTTTAGGGACATCAAGATTTAAATCTATCTGGTTGGTTAACATGTACTTATTTGATAAGAGAATTTGTCCTAAACTGTTTCTAAGCGTTACAGAAGCATTAGTAAATTCTTTCAAAGAAATGGATACAACACCTTTACTTGGATTTGGGTAAATGGATAAGTTATCAATACCTTGATTAGATTCTTCGATTTCGCTAGGGCAGGAAATATTTAAGAAATAGGTTAGCGTATCGCCATCATTTGGAAAAGCATCTTCATAAACGTAAATTTTCATAGTACTAGTTCCAGAAGAATCCCCAGACCAATAATGCATCTTAAAAAAACCTATTTTAGTAGGTAGTACAGGGTAAACCCAGTTACTTCCAGTATCAGGAACACCAATATAACATTCAGCATTTGCACACATATCAAAACGGCTTCCCGGAATAGTATCATCGAGCAACTTAGTCCAATTCAAGATTAAGGGATAGGCTTTGTTATTAGTAAATTCTATTCCATCATATTGAAGCTCATTGCAACCAACATTTATGGTAAATGTTGTACCATTAAAATAATTCTGCGCTTTTATAGGGTGAGTTAAACATAAAACAAGGATGCCTATAATATTTAATTTCGTGAAAATTAGAATAGTCGTTTTCATTATATTTACTATTATTTCAACACAATACTCTTCCTTTTCTAGGTTCTAAACAATTGATAAAGGTAACCAATTAATTACAACTAAAAAAATTAAGGTTGAATTTGAGTCGTTTTGGCCGCTGACTTTTTCTTACTTTTGTTTTCATAAAAAAACTCAATAATTGCATGGATAAGAAAGCTCAAAAAACGAAGCTGTTAACAGAACTATTAAACATTAAATATCCCATTATTTTGGCACCAATGTTTTTGGTGTCTAACATTAAAATGCTCGTTGCTGCTAGCAAAGCTGGAATTACAGGTGCAATTCCTGCTTTAAATTTTAGAACAATCGAAGAGTTTGAAAAAGTATTAATAGAAATAAAAGAAAAATCTGTTGGACCTTTTGGAGTGAATTTGATTGTCAACAAATCTAATTTCTATTATAAAGAACAATTAGCAACCTGCTGTAAACATAAAGTGGATTACATCATTACCTCCTTAGGTTCTCCAGAAGAAACAATAATAAAAGCACATCAAGCTGGTATTAAAGTATTTTGTGATGTGGTTGATTTGGCTTATGCAAAAAAAGTAGAACAATTAGGTGCTGATGCCATTATTGCAGTCAATAAAGAAGCTGGTGGGCACGCAGGACCTACCTCCTACCAAGAACTACTTCCTTTATTGGTTAAAAATTGTAATATTCCTATCATTTCGGCTGGTGGCGTTGGTAATCATGAACAAATGGAACACATGCTTTCACTCGGTGCTGCTGGTGTATCTGTTGGAAGTTTATTTATTGCTTCAGAAGAAAGTGATGTATCGCAAGAATATAAAGAAGCCTGTATTAATTATAATGCAAAAGATATTGTTTTTACCACCAAATTATCTGGAACAAAATGTACTGTTATCAATACTCCTTATGTGAAAGAAGTGGGAACTGAACAAAGTAAAGTAGAAAAATTTCTTAATAAAAACAAACGTTTAAAAAAATGGTTTAAAGCATTTACTTTTTATAAAGGAATGAAAAAGCTAGACAAAGCAGCAACCACAAACACCAATAAAACTTTTTGGTGTGCTGGTCCAAGCATTGAGCATGTTACTTCCATCAAGTCGATAGAAGAAATTGTAAAAACGCTGGTTAATGAGCATAGATAAAAAATCGTTGTTCAGTAAAATAAAATGGCAACTTTTTTTATTGGCTAAGTTTAAAATACCTATGCTTGGCTATACTGGTGTGAGGTTATTGGAGCTGAATAAAACAACTGTAAAAGTTAAAATTAAATTAAAAAGAAGAACTAAAAACCACCTTAACTCGATGTATTTTGGGGCTTTAGCAGTTGGTGCAGATGTTGCCGCAGGAATTCATGCCTTTTATTTTGCCAACATATATTCAACAAAAGTATCTTTTGCTTTTAAAGGAATGAATTGTGAATTTTTTAAAAGAGCAGAATCCGATTGTGTTTTTATTTCGGAAGACGGAAAAAAAGTTGATGAAGCTATCTTGTTGTCTATCAAAACAAAAGAACGTATTAACGAAACTACTCATGTAAGTGTTTACAACAACTTAAACGAGTTAGTCGCTACTTTCAACATGATTGTTTCCGTGAAATGTAACTAAATTGAAATGAAAATTTTTTTGCAGGCAATATCAATTTTAACTGTACTCCATTTCTTTACTACACCTGTTCAGTCACAAAACAACGCAGGTAAATGTGGTTTGGAAATAACTAAGCCTAATTTTGGTGTATATGTTGGACCATATAGAGGGAGAACTGCACAAACTGATGGTTTTTTTAATCAGGGAATAGCAGGTTTTAGTCAAATTTATTTTCCGTTTCAATTGGCAATAGATTACCGTAGTAATTTTTTGGATAGTGCAATAGTGACCAATGAATACAACAAAAGGATATTTTTAATTCGTCCTTCTGCCCTATTTCAGGTTGTTGATAATGGAAGTTATTCTCTTGGTTTTGCAGTTCAATTTAGTTGGTTAATTATCAATGAATTTTATCTAGAATACCAACTATCACTTACTTACATTGAAGCAACTAAAAATGCTGCACCCGATTTATACAGTGGTTTTAATTTGCATCATTTTGTTTCTATAAGTAAACCGATAAATAAACACTTGACTCTTTCAGGTGGTTATTCACACCTTTCTAATGCTTATATGGTAGATACTAAAGGCTCAAATATTGATGCTATACTAATTGGTATTAAATGGAATTTCTAGAGTTATTTTAGCTGAACATACTTTTTAGATACCCAACCAAAAAATTTTGAAGTTTTAACCTGATACCAGTCTTTATCTTCACTAATAATTTTAACTTTCAGTCCATTCTTTAATTGTCCAACTACTTTTGCATCAGTAGCAGGTTTGTTTCTAATATTTAGTACTGTTTTAACAGCAATAACACCCTTCGTACTTTTCTTTTTAACTATTTTAATTGCTTCAGGTTCTGTAATTACATTGCCAATTTCCATTACTTGATAAACAGGATTTCCGCCTTTCACTGCTTTTAGTATGTTTTTTCTGTTCGGTTTAATAGCTGTATAAGAAACATGCACCCAGTCCGGATTTTTATCTGTTCCAAATTCCCAAATTAATTGATCAAATGCTAAGTTTTCTTTAATGTAATCGAACAATTGTTTATTCGAAATTCCATTGGTTCCTTTTATGTCTATTGCTTCACCAGTACAATGTTGAGAAGTTCTACTTCCTCCAATTGTTTTGTTTAACGCTACACTTCTAAAAAAAGAGTTAATGTGAATGGGTTCATTAAAATGAAGCCTTAAAGGTTCAAACACATTTTTAGCTAAAACTTTCATTGCAGCTAATTGTTCATCGTTAGGATCATTTTTAATTCCTCTTCGTGTTGCAGTATCACTATGAGTAGCTTCTTTGTAGCTAATATGTTTACTGATATTAATTATTGCCATAGTAGTAGATTTATAGGTTTAAAAATAGTAATCCTTTTGAACAATAAAGTAAAATACTTTTAAAAATTCTGATTACTAATCAGCAGATTTATGTATGCTAAGTCAGAAATATAAAAAATCACTCATTACAAAACTATCAACCATATAGTTACATAGTTATACTGATAGCTTTAAAGATAAAAGTATTACATAAGCAAGAATTTTAACATAGAACTATCTATATAAAGCGAAGTTTCTATGTTTAGGGGGGGTCTAATAATTAACTTCGTTGAGCTCACAAGCTCGATTGAATTTTATAATTTACATACCCCCGCCCCTCTTAATAGAGGGGAAGAAATAAGTTAATTTTTAGAACCCTCTTTTACTTTTAAAGCAAAACCTATGTAACTATGCGGTTAAAAAAATACTACTAAGTAATTAACAAATGCTTTATTATTTTTGCAACATGCCTAAAAGAGTAATTTATCTAATTTTTGCTTTTATTTTATTTGCCTGCTCTGATGAAGATCCGAAGCAGATAAAAAAAGAAATTGTTGTAAAAGAAATAATCACTCCAATTGCAGAAAATCCAAAACTCGATTTAATAACGAATGATAACGTAGTTGAACGTTTAACGAAATATGGAGAGGAAAATTTGGAAACCATTGCACTGATTACAACTTCAAAAGGAGTTATTAAAATTCGACTTTTTAAAGACACTCCATTACATCGGGCTAATTTTATCTTACAAGCCAAAAGTGGTTATTTTAATGGTTGTTATTTTTCTAGGGTTGTAAAAGGGTTTATGGCTCAATTTGGTGGTTCTTATGGTGATCAGCAAAAAGCGATTCAAGATAGTATTGGTTATTATACTATCCCGTCAGAAATGAGTAAACATCACTTTCATAAAAAAGGAGCGGTTGCGGCTGCCAGAAGTTATACTGATAATCCAGATAAACGCTCAGAACCAGACGAACTCTATTTTGTTGAAGGAAGTCAATTTTCAATATTTTCTTTAGAAAAATATGCTGAAGAAAACCACTATACTTATTCAGAAACACAAAAAAATTATTACCTTAAAAACAAAGGAGCAGCTCATTTAGATGGTGAACATACTGTTTTTGGTGAAATCATTGAAGGATTATCAGTAGTTTCGAAACTCACAGATGTTGCCACGGACTCTCAAGACTGGCCAAAAGATAATCTTTATGTAGAAAAAGTTGAAATTTTAAACTAGTTAGTCTTGATTTTTAAAATCTAAGTTTCTCAACTTTTTAGATTTTAAACCAGTGATGGTTACGATAATAATTGTCATTATTCCTCCAAAAACAACAGCTTTAACGGTGCCCATTAATTTTGCTGTTAAGCCACTTTCAAACGCACCTAATTCGTTGGAAGAACCTACAAACATAGAATTAACTGATGATACTCGTCCACGCATTTCATCTGGAGTATATAATTGTAAAATAGTATGTCGAACAACAATAGAAATTCCATCAGTAACCCCACTAAAAAATAAGGCTATTAAAGAAATAATAAACCATTCCGAAATTCCAAAAATGATGATGCATAACCCAAAACCAAAGATGGCAAATAAAAGTTTTAATCCTGCCTTTCTTCTGATAGGGAAATAAGCAATAAAAAGAACAGTTAAAAGTGAACCAACTGCTGGTGCAGCCCTTAACAATCCAAATCCCTTTGATCCAACTTGCAATATGTCCATTGCAAAAATGGGTAATAAAGCTACAGCTCCACCAAACAAAACGGCAACCATATCTAATGTTAATGCCATTAATATTTCTTTGGTTTTAAAAACAAATTTCACTCCTTCTTTTAAACTTATTAGGATGGGTTCTCCAATTTTTGTATTTAATATGGGTTTTGGTTTAATTACCAATAACAATAAAACAAAAGCAAGAATTGCAAATGAAAAAACAATACTTAACGACCAAGTAACGCCAATCAATAAAATTGCAAAACCTCCTATTGCTGGTCCCATAACTGCTCCCATTTGCCAAACAGAACTACTCCAAGTTGCTGCATTAGCATATAAATTTTTTGGAACAATTAACGCCATTAATGAAAAAATAGTAGGTCCAATAAATGCTCTTACTATTCCACCTAAAAACACACACGCATAAATTCCATATAAAATTTGATGATAAGAAAGATAAGTACTCGTATCATCTGCATTTAAGTAAACCAAGGAAAGGCTAATAAAAGTGAAAGCTAAAAGGCAATACATTAACAATTTTCGTTTTTCCTTTTGATCCACAACATGTCCAGCAAAAAGTGCAAAAGAAAAAGAGGGAATAATTTCCATCAACCCAATTAATCCTAACGAAAGAGGGTCTTTTGTTAATCGATAAACCTCCCACTCGATAATAATAAATTGCATCGTCCAAGCCAAAACGATTGCAAAACGAATCAATAAAAAAGTTTTAAACTCTTTCACTCGTAATGCAGCGTAAGGATCTTTGGATTTTAACTTATTCATTATTAATATTAGTAGGTGCGAAATTAACTACTTTTTCAATTCCTTTTTAATTATATTGTTGAGGATTAAACTTATAGTTGTAATTTTGTGACTCAATAACCAATAATTATACACCGTGAGATTAGGTCAATTAGCTAGACAACTAGACATTAAAATAGAAAAAATAGTTACTTTTTTAGAAAAAGAAAAGAAAATTACTATTGGTGAACATCCAAATACTAAAGTAGAAGATGATTTGGTAGCTATAATTACAGCTTATTTTAAACCAGTGGAACAAAAAAGCAAAGAAATTGTTGTAAAAAAGCCAAAAGTAGTAAAAGAAAAAAAAGAAAAAGTAGTTACAGTAGAAGCTCCTATTTTGCAAAAAGAACCTGAACACATTGCTGCTCCTAGTTTTAAAATGGATGGACCTAAAATTATTGGAAAAATTAATATTCCAGATAAAACTCAAATACAAGTTGAAGTTGACGGGGTTGTTTATAATCAAGATTTTTTAGACAAAAAGAAAAAAGAAGAATTAGAAGCCGAAAGAAATAGAATTGCATTAGAAAAAGAACAAAAGAAGAAAGAAGAAAAAGAAATTAGAGAAAAAGCAATTGAACAACGAAGGCTTGAGGAGGAACGACAAGAAATGCTTAAAAAAGAAGCTCATCACATATTATCTGTTGAAGAAGAAAGAAAAAGAGCAGCAGAAGAAAAAAAGATGCTAGAAAGAGAAGCTAAGCTAGAAAAACAAAGAAAACAAAAACAAAAAGAGTTTTACTCAAAAACACACGCTGTAAAACAAACTACTTCCAAAAAATCAACTGAAAAGAAAACAATACTTAAAAAAGAAAGTGAAAAATCAAATGAACCAAAAGTGAAGTTAAGTCCTTTTAAGAAATTTATTAAGTGGATGAACACTTAAATTTTAATACTTTATAAACTAGCTGATAAGTGAATAAATCTTTATTTTCAAAATACATCATTCCTTTTATTGAATGGTATGGATTGTTCATTGTGTTAGCTATTGTTATAGATTATTTCCTTCATCGTTTTCAATTACATACTGTTGGATATTATTTGGGTATCGCTGGAACATTGCTTATTATTTTTTCATTTATCTATTCATTAAGAAAGAGAAAAATAATAACAATAGGTTCTCCAAAAGGTTTGTTGCAATTACACGAAATTTTATCATGGTTAGGTGCTACTTTAATTTTGGTTCATGCAGGTATTCACTTTAATGCATTATTACCTTGGCTTGCCATTTTTATGATGCTAATTGCGGTTGGAAGCGGATTAACTGGAAAATTTTTATTAATTAAAGCTTCGGATACTTTAAAAGAAAAAAAAAATAAGTTACTAAAAAAAGGGTTTGACGAAAAAGAAGTTGATAAAAAACTGTTCTTAGACTCCACTACGCTACTTATTATGAAAAAATGGAGAGAGGTTCATTTGCCAATTACTTTAGTTTTTGCAATTTTATCATTACTTCATATTATCAGTATATTCATGTTTAGTAAATGAAAAGGATAATTGCATTAATCATTATTATTGGAGTTGCTTGGCTAATGTATAAGTTTCCTTATACCATGATGAATCCTGGCGAATTGGTTGAAGAACATCAAGAAGAAAAAAATAATTGCTTTTCGTGTCATGACCCATTTTGGGGAATATCTTCAGAAAAATGTATTTCATGTCATGCTTTGTCAGACATAGGGAAAAGTACTATTTCTATAAATGATTCCTTATTTACTTCAAATGAAAATATTTCTTTTCATCAAAACTTTAAAAATCAACCATGTACTTCTTGCCATATCGACCATAAGGGTACCAATCCTTCTATGGCAATAAGCAAATTCTCCCATGAGTTATTAGCTGCGACAGAATTGAATAGCTGTAATTCGTGTCATAAAACTCCACCGAACAATCTTCATCAACAACTAAGTGCTAATTGTAACAATTGCCACACAACTAATGATTGGAAATCTACTAAAAATTTTGACCACAGTATGCTTTTAGGAAAATCAAAAGATAATTGTGTTTCTTGCCATCAACCTCCATCAGATTCTTTTCATCAACAAAACAAAAACAATTGTAATCAATGCCATTTTACAACTAAATGGTCTCCATCTTCTTTTGACCATAAAAAATATTTTCGTTTTGATAAACACCACAATACTGATTGTAAGACTTGTCATGCGAACAATAATTACACAACCTACACTTGTTATAATTGCCATGAGCATTCATTAAATAAAATAAAAAATGAGCATTTAGAAGAAGGCATCTATCAATTTGAAAATTGTGCTGAATGTCATAAAAGTGCTAATGAAGATGAAGCAGAAAGAACATGGAAATCAACTAAAGGAGGAATGAATAAAAAGTTAGTTAAAGAATCAAATAAAAATGACGGAGATGATGATGAGCATAAAGATCATGATTAATAACAAACCCTTAAGATTTTAATACTCAACAAAAAATGATGAAACTTGGTGAAAAAGCTCAAAAAGAAATTGAACAACCAGTTGAGTTGAAGGTTAGATTAAAACCCTATAAAAAGATTTTTGAAGTGGATGAACACTTAAATTCGAACTCCAAAAACGCAAATATCATCAACTTGGTCTAAGTCTCCTACCCATTCCAAGTATGCATTGTTTATTAATTCATTTTGAATTTCCATATTCTCCTTACTAATGGAAACTAATAAATTTTTAAATTCTTTGTATTTGAATTTCTTTCCATTTGGACCTCCAAATTGATCAGAGAAACCATCAGAAAAGATATAAATTGAATCTCCTTTATTTAATTTTACCTGATGCGTTTGATATGGCTGTGGATTATCAACAATACCTATAGGTTGTTTAGTCGCAATAATTTCCTCCACTTCTTCTGCTCCATTTCTAATTATCCATAATGGATTGTTTGCACCAGCATACTTCAACTCATAACTCGAAACTTTAAACTCTAAACTACAAAGTGCGATGTCCATCCCATCTCTAATATTATCCATTAAATTATCAGTATTGGATTCGTTAAGTTGTTCTACAACTATTTCGCTTGTTTTGTCTAATATCTGCCCTGGAACAACTAAATTAAAATCCCTAATTGCTCTATTTAATGCGGTATAACAAATAACACTAACCATTGCTCCAGGAACGCCATGCCCAGTACAATCAGCCGCAGCGAATAAAATAATATTCTCCCCTTGAGAGGAGTTAGAGGGGTGATAACCACCCACCTTTAATCCTCCCTCAAGAAAAGAAACTGTTTCCAACCAATAAAAATCACCAGCTACAATATCTTTAGGTCGGTAAAAAATAAAACTATTTGGAAAGCACTCTTTTACGAACTTATCTTTAGGTAGGATAGACTCTTGAATTCTTTTAGCATAAGTAATAGAATCTGTTATTTCTCTATTTTTTTCTTCAACCAGTTCTTTTTGATGTGCAATAATTTGATTTGCCTTCTTTCTCTTAATAACAGTGTATATTAAGAAGAAAACAAAACAAACAACTAAAGCTAAAATACTAATAACAGCAAGTCTTTTAGCCTTTTCTACAGACAATTGTTTCTCTTGTGTCTTAATTTTTAAATCCTGAATAACATTATCCTTTTCTAATAACTCAATTTGTTGTTTTTGTTTTTCTGCAGTGTGTACAGATTCTAAATCTGCTATTTCTTTACTTTTTGTAATGGAAAACAAACTGTCTTTTTCTTCACTATATTCCTTATAATAAGCTAACGCATTGTCAAATTGTTTTAATTTTTCAGAAGTAATAGATAAAGAAAGTAGTGCCATTACTTCTCCTTCTTTATAAGAAACTTTTTGAGCAATTTCTAGTGCTTTTTTCTGATTTTCAAGTGCTTTATTGTATTGTTTTAATTCATGGTAAATATTGCCAATATCTGTATAGCTCATTACCATTCCCTTCATATTATTGAGTTTCTGTCTTATCTCTAAAGCTTTTTGCTGATAGTCTAAAGCTTCTTTTAACAGTCCTTTTTCTTTATAAATTGCTCCAATATTTCCATAGCTAGACGACATCCCTTTCCAATAATTTAGCTTTTCTTTTATTGCCAACGATTTTAAATTATAGTCCAATGCTTTGTCAAAATCTTTCATTTCCATGTAAATAGAACCAATATTGTTATAACTACCTGCTATTCCCAGAGAGTCATTAATTTCTAATCTAATTGCTAACGACTTTTCTTGATATTCAATAGCTTTTTTGTTATCCTTTTGTATGGAATGAATGTTACCAATACCCATAAAAGCATTTGCAATACCCTCTTTATCATTAATCTTTTCTAGGATAGAAAGTGCTTTTAAATAGCTTTTAAGTGTTAATGAGAATTCTCCTTTAATGTAATACATATTGCCAATGTTAAAATGGCTTTTAACCTGACCTTGGTAATAATCAATCTTCGTAGCTATTTTTAATGCAGAATCTGCAAATACTTTTACTTGGTCCATATCAGAGTTTCTGTATTCCGAGGCAATAGCATTTAAAACATCAACTTGAACACTATCTATGTTCTTTTTTTTAGCTTCTAATAATAGACTATCTAAACGATCAGATTCCTGTGCAGAAAGGCACAAAAAGAAAAATAATTGGACTAATAAAAGATATAGACCTTTGAGTTGCATCAGATGAAAGTACAAAAAATAATTGAATATAAATACATAGTTTCTTGCTGCCCTATTATTCTTGTTTTTTTTGTTTAAAAAAGTTGACTTTAATTTTTCAATTTTATATTCATTCAAAAAGTGTATTTTTATCAACAGCTAATTACTAAATAATTTATATATTCATGTCTGAGCATCAATCAACAAGAAGAAGATTTCTTAAACTACTTGGTTTATCTGTAGGTGCAGTAGCCAGCACCAACGCTTTTGCATCTTTTATCGATAAAGAGGAAATTAAAAAGCTAAACCCCGAACAGCAGGAGTTTATGATGCGTTATGGGAAATGGATGGATGAGCTTACCATTGTTGCCAGAGTTCAAAAAACAAATCCAGATGATTTTGATAACCAAAAGAAAATGATGATTTTAGGAACAAAAGCTCAAGAATTGCAACCCGAACTTTCAACGTATATGAAGGATGAAACTTTCGCACTTATTTTCAAGGAATCCATCAAACGTTTAAGCAACGAAATTTAAAAAAATAGAAAAATACCAAAAAAGCTTCAACAATGTTGAAGCTTTTTTACTTTATAAACAAATTATTATTATTTAACCAAAATCATCAAACCTGATATTCTCATCTGCTAAACCAAAATCTTCTCCCATTTTCTGAACAGCTTTGTTCATCATTGGCGGTCCACAGAAATACAATTCTATGTCTTCTGGATTTTCGTGTTTGCTTAAATATTGATCGATAACTACTTGGTGAACAAATCCTACAAATCCATCACCTTCGGTATCATGAATATCTTTCATTACTTTCCAATTGTCAGTTGGTAAAGGTTCTGACAACACCATGAAAAATTTAAAATTTGGAAAATCTTTTTCTAGGTCTCTAAAATAATGAATGTAAAACAATTCATCTTTAGAACGACCTCCATACCAATAAGTAACTTTTCTATTAGTTTTAAGTGTTTTAAATAGCTCATACAAATGAGAACGCATAGGTGCCATTCCTGCTCCACCACCAACGTATAACATTTCTGCATCAGAATCATTAATAAAGAACTCACCATAAGGACCAGAAACTGTTACTTTATCACCAACTTTTTGATTAAAGATATAAGATGAAGCAATTCCAGGATTAACATCCATCCATGCATTTTTGGCTCTATCAAAAGGAGGTGCAGCAATCCTTACGTTTAGCATAATTTTTCTGCCTTCAGCAGGATAAGAAGCCATAGAATATGCTCTTATTACCTCTTCATCATTTTTCATCACTAAATTTCTGATGGCAAAACTTCCTTCAGACCAATCTTTTTCAAACTTATTAGGCTCTCCAGGATGATCTTGAGGATGAGCAGTTATATCCATGTCAGAAAATTTAACAGTACAAGCTGGTATTTTTATTTGAATATAACCGCCTGCTTTGTATGCCATATCTTCTGGTATTTCTACAATAAATTCTTTTATGTAAGTTGCTAAATTGTAATTAGAAACTACTGTTGCTTCCCACTCTTTTATTCCTAAAATTTCTTCGTGTACTTTAATTTCTAAATTCTCTCTAACTTTAACTTGGCATCCTAATCGATAATGGTCTGCAATTTGTTTTCTAGTGAAATTTGGAATTTCAGTAGGCAAGATTTCACCACCTCCACTCAACACTTGGCATTTACATTGAAGACAAGTTCCACCACCACCACAAGCAGAAGGAAGAAAAATACCTTTACCACTTAATGAATTTAATAGTGTATCACCACCATCAACTTCTAACTCTTTTGAACCATTAATGGTAATTTTTATTTTACCAGAATTCACTAGTTTTGCCTTAGCAAATAATATTATAAAAACCAAAGCAATTACTACTATAAAGAATACTATTATCGCTATTATTATTAAGGTAATATCCATTTTATTTAAGTCTTAAATTAATTAAAGTTCAAATCCTAAAAATCCTAAAAATGCTAATCCCATTAAGCCGGTAAGAATAAATGCCATTCCTACACCTCTTAATGGAGCTGGAATATGAGAATATTTAATTTTTTCTCTAATTGCAGCTATTAATATGATAGCCATACACCAACCAAAACCAGAACCAATTGCATATACTGAAGCTTCAGCAATATTAGTAAACTGTTTTTGTTGCATAAATAAAGCACCTGCTAGTATCGCACAATTTACAGCAATTAAAGGTAAAAAAATACCTAAAGCACCATATAAAGCTGGCGAAAACTTTTCTACCAACATTTCTAACAATTGAACAATAGAAGCTATTACTGCAATAAACATAATGAAACTTAGAAAACTCAAGTCCATTGATGCATATTCTGGACCTAACCATGACAATGCACCTTCTTTAAGCACATAGGTTTCTAACAACCAATTGGTTGGTACAGTAATTAATTGTACAAATATTACAGCTACACCTAAACCTACAGCAGTTTTTACAGATTTTGATACTGCTAAATATGAACACATTCCTATAAAGAAAGTGAAAATCATATTTTCTATAAAAGCGCTTTTTAAAAATAAATTAACTAATTCCATTTTTTATAGTGTTAAATTCTTACTCTCCAATTAATTCAGGGTTTCTTGCTTTTTGAACCCAAATAAATATGGCAACAATTACTAATGATGATGGTGGTAATAACATTAATCCATTATCAATATAGCCCCAATTATATAATGCATCAGGTACAATTTGTAATTTGCCTATGCCAGGAAATGTTAGCGTTCCTGAACCAAAAACTTCTTTACAAAAGGCTACAACAATTAACACAAAGCCATAACCAATTCCATTTCCAATACCATCCAATGCCGATGCCCATGGTTTGTTTCCTAAAGCAAAAGCTTCTAATCTTCCCATGATAATGCAATTGGTAATAATTAAACCAACAAATACAGATAATTGCTTAGAAACATCATATACGTATGCTTTTAATATTTGGTCGACACAAATTACCAAAAAAGCAACAACAACTAGTTCTACAATAATTCTAATTCTACTAGGAATAATGTTTCTCATGGCAGATATTACCACATTTCCTAAAACTGTAACTGCTGTTACAGCAATAGACATAACCAAAGCATTATCCATTTGTACAGTTACTGCTAAAGCAGAACAAATACCTAACACCTGTATAGTAACAGGGTTAATTTTATTTAAAGGATTCGTTAGTAACGCTCTATTCTTTTTAGAAAATAAAGGCTCTCTTTTTGTTTCTTCGCTCATAACTAATTATATTTTAATATATTTAATTAAAATTCTGGATGATTTTTAAAGAAATTATAATACACGACTAAATTTCTATTTAACATTTCGTTAACCCCTTTTCCAGTAAAAGTTGAACCACTTATACCATCTACTTGATGTTCATTCAATGAAAAACCTGGTTTTATTACACTAACTGAAGTAAATCCATTATCATCAGCTATTGTTTTTCCAGCAAATTGTTTTTGAAACCAGCTCTCTGTTATTTTAGAACCTAATCCGGGAGTTTCTCCTTTATGGTCGAATACAGATCCATTTAAAGTTTTACCATCTGCTTTGATACATACATATCCCCAGACATCATCCCATAAACCTTTTCCACTTGCTGAAACAACATAGTATTTTTCGCCTTTGTGTTCACAAACAAATATTGGAAAGTGAATGTCTTTTGAAATTGATAACTCTTTTTTGAAAGCTTCTGGATCACCCTTAGTTTTATTTAAAATAGATTTGATATACTTAGAATATTCCTTTCTTAAATCAATATTAAAAGCATCTAATTTATCCAAAGATTCAATTTTATCATTTGATGTTTTATCACTCAAAATATCACCATTATAGTTAATGGTTAATCTACGAGTAATGTAGTTATTAAAAACTTTACCTGCTTCTTCTCTGTTTACTCCATCCGTTTCTTTAATACCAATTGATTGAAGAATGTTTTGCATCTTTTCATTATCAATATTAGCTTGTTGAATTGGGCTTAAACTTATTGAAACAAAAGCTAAAAGTCCTCCAACTATTACCACCATCACAGTGGAAAAAACAATCGTATAAATATTACTTTCTCTATTAATAGCCATAACTTATGTTGTTTTTAATCTTTTTAGTCTTTTTTTAATGTTTGACCCAACTACAATGTGGTCAATTAATGGTGCAAATACATTTCCTAGTAAAATTGCAAGCATTACACCTTCTGGATATGCTGGATTAGCAACTCGAATTAAAATTGCCATTATTCCAATAAAAAAACCGTATATCCATTTACCTACATTTGTTTGAGAAGATGTTACAGGGTCGGTAGCCATAAATACAGCTCCGAAAGCAAATCCACCTAACACTAAATGGTGTAATGCAGGTAGTGCTAAATAAGTACCTGGTTCACCAACTGCATTAAATATCAATCCCATTACATAAGCACCAGCAAAGGTTGATAACATAATTCTCCAACTAGCAATGCCAGTAAATAATAATATTAAAGCACCTATTCCAATCGCTATTACAGAAGTTTCTCCAACAGAACCAGGAATAAAACCAATAAATGATTCCATTAAACTTGCGTGGGTATCAATTAATGCTTGTTCTCCCCCTAACACCGCATTACCTAATGGTGTAGCACCAGAAAAACCATCAACTAATTTTTGTCCTTCTTCTAAAGTTGTGTTAATCCAAACTTGATCACCTGACATTTTAGTAGGATAAGCAAAGAATAGAAATGCTCTGGTAACTAATGCAATATTTACTACATTCATTCCTGTGCCACCAAATACTTCTTTACCAATAACAACAGCAAAGATTACAGCAATAGCTAACATTCCTAAAGGAATATCAACTGGAACAATTAATGGTATTAACATCCCTGAAACTAAAAATCCTTCTTGTATTGGATGTTTGTTAATTGCAGCAAAAATAAACTCTACTCCAAGCCCTACAGCATAAGATACAACAATAAGAGGTAAAACTTTTAAAGCTCCGAAAAAGAATTTTTCCCAAAACATCTTACACACGTGATCACCATACACAACATCTCCAATTGCTAAAAAATGTTGGTGACCTACATTATACATTCCAAATAAAAGACATGGGATTAATGCAATAACAACAACAATCATTACTCTTTTCAAATCTACACTATCTCTGATGTGTACACCTTTATTGTTGGTATGCCCTGGTACAAATAAAAAGGTATAAGTTCCATCCCAAATCGCGTGAGCTAAAGGAAATTTACCTTCAGCTTTCGGCTTGATTTTTTGCATGATTTTTTTTAAAGCTTCCATCTTATCAATGTGTTAATTGTCTAATTAGCTAATTAGCTAATTAACAAGTTTCTTTCTTTACTAGGTTTAACGCTTCTCTAACTATTTTTTGTGTTTCTATTTTTGAAGTACATCCGTACTCACACAACGCAAAATCTTCTGGAGCAACCTCATAAATACCTAAGTTTTCCATTAAATCAATTTCTTTTGTTATCATTGCTTTTAAAAGGTATACAGGGTAAATGTTCATTGGAAATACTTTCTCGTACTCACCTACCATTACAAAAGCCCTTTCTTCACCATTTTTATTGGTATCTAAATCATAAACTTTATTAGGTGTTAAAAATGAAAATGCAGTTCTTGATAAACTAAAACCATTAAATCCTAAAAAAGGCATCCAACCAAAAAAACGATCTTTTCCTCCTTCTGGAATAACTGAGAGTTGATAATCATAAAATCCTAAATTTCCATCTGCGGAAATTTGAGTTCCTGTTAAAGGATCACCACTTATATATCTTCCTCCCTCCTCAACTTTGTCTTTTATAATATCGCTAATATTAGCTCCTAATATAGTTTTTACATATTTAGGCTCTTTTACTTTAGAACCTGCAAAGGCGATAGATCTAGAAGCATCAAACTTACCTTCTTTAAATAGTCTTCCAATAGTTAATACATCTAAAACATTCAATGTCCAAACAACTTCTCCTTTATTAATAGGGTCAATATGGTGCAATTGAATACCAACATTTCCAGCTGGATGTGGTCCAGAAATCTTATTGATTTGTACGTTTTTTGCCGAAGATAAAGCTTCATCAACATTAGAATCACCTGTGATGTTAAAATGCACTTTACCTGATGTTAATTTTGCCAAAGCATTTAATCCGAGTTGTAAAACATCTCCTTTTCCATGAGCTATAAAACCATAATCTGGTGCTAAAGGAGCAGAATTAAAGGTAGTAACGTGTATTGCTTTAGGCGTATCACTTGGGTTAGCAATAACATCAAAAGGTCGTTGGCGAATAAAAGGCCAAACACCACTTTCTAACATGTTCGCAATAATTTCTTCTTTAGACATGGTAGAAGGATCTCCTTTTTTAAAGCTTAGGTACTGGATTTCGCCATCTGCTTTAACTTTTACTTCTAATATTTTTCTTTTATCTCCCCTTTTAATTTCTACTACTTCACCACTTATAGGTGAAGTAAATAAAACCTTAACATTCTCTTTATTATAAAAAAGAGCTGTACCAGCCTTTACCTTTTCACCAACTTTGGTTGCTAATTTAGGTACTAAAGTAGGAAAATCTGAAGGTCTTAAAACAATGTCGGAAGTAGAAACAGGATTAACATAAATTTTTTCTGCCACACCTTTTAATTGGATGTTTACGCCTTTACGAATCTTTACGTCTTTTGACATATATTCTGTTTTTCGTGAATTTGAGGGCAAATGTAGGAAACGGAATGACGTTTCAAACTAAATTTTAAAAAATAATTTAATAATATAGACAAGACATGAATTAGCTTAGTTCAATATCGTAATTTTACCCTCAAATTGAACATCTATGAGTAAACTACTCTCTCTCACAATTATAGCTTTAAGTATTATGTTTATTACGTTTAGCTCATTTGTGAAAAATGACTTTCGTCATGTCTTTGATGACGATTATGCCGTTGAAAATTTTTTGCGTTACGACGATTTTATTTATGATGATAGTATAAAAACTGTGCTGCTTTACAATACACATTCTGAGCTAACTTATCCCATCATAATTTTAGGTGGCGGAGAGTTTCTTAAACTCAGTTTTGATGATTTAAGAAGAGATAATAAATCTTATAATTTTACACTTATTCATTGTAGTGCAAACTGGGAACCTTCCGCTCTGGAAAAAAATGAATATTTAGAAGGATTTTTTGAAGATGAAATTTTTGATTTTAAATATTCCACCAACACCGACCTTGCTTACACCCATTACAATACTACATTCCCGAACGAAAACATGAAAATTACCAAATCGGGTAATTACATCCTAAAAGTATATCCGGTAAACGATGCTGAACACCCTATATTTACCAAACGTTTTATGGTATTTGAAAATAAAGTTGCTATAACCATGTATATTAAAAGAGCGACAGATGTTAACGAAAGTTATTACCGACAAGAAATCGATTTTAAAATAAACTACGAAGGGTATGATATGCCCGACCCTTTTAAAAAGTTAAATGTGGTGTTGATGCAGAATTACCGATGGGACAACGCCATTACGGGCTTAAAACCAAAATACATTAAAGATACCGAGTTGGATTATAATTTCGACAACGGTGAAAATGTGTTTGATGCTAATAACGAATTTAGAGAGGTTGATTTAAAAAGCATTAAATACCAAACCATTCGGGTTAAAAATATTGAGTATAACCCACAAGATAAATTGGAACACGTATATATCTTAGATGATGAGCAACGTTCCTTTAAACAATATTATTCGATGCCCGATTTAAACGGCAATTTTTTAATTAAAAAGAACGAAGGTAATGATAGTGAGATGGATGCCGACTATGTAAAAGTTCATTTTACTTTACCTTACACTCCACCCATCCAAAATGGAAACTTGTATTTGTTTGGTAAATTTAGCGATTGGAAGTTTAAAGAAGAATTGAAATTGGATTACGATACGCTAAATCAAAAATATAAGAAAGAAGTACTATTAAAACAAGGTTACTACAATTATGCGTATTGTTTTGTGAAAGATGGTTCTAAAAACACTGGCGATATCTCTGTTATAGAAGGTTCGCATTACGAAACCGAAAACAATTACTCCATTTTGATTTACCACCGAGAATTGAATGATAATTACGACCGTTTAGTAGGTTATGCTTCTAAAGGGAATGGAAATTAACTTTTTTTAAAATAGTAGAACTTTGGGGTGGCTTACAAGTATAAAAAATTTACAAAACATTAAAAGCTCATTTGATGATTGGTAATAAAAAAATGAATACATTTGATTAGCAATAAGGCTATCGATTATCCAACCTATTTATTAATTTATGGTGTATATATGTAGTTTTATCACACATAATGAACAAGTAACTGGTAAACGTAACAGACGACACAACAACCATTAAACTAATAGACAATTATCGAAACGACAGGACAACATAGAAACTTAACATCGGAACTTTTTTCCGAGGCGATAGCCCAACGCCTCGTGTCTTTTTTTCTAACGCACCGACAAGAATGTTAACTTTGAATCTATCATTGAATACAAATATTAACATATCAATACAATATCTTATCGCAGGACTGGTACTCCTGCTCGGTGCTATGATTGTATATTTAATCATTCGACTTATAAAAACCGAAAAGAAAAGAAATATCGCTGAGACTAAATTCCAACAACTTGAAGGAAAGATAAACACACTTCAACTTGAAACTCTTGAATCAAAATTAAATCCGCATCTTTTTAAAAACATTCTTAACTCAATTCAATCTCACGCCTATCAGACCTACTTTGCATTAGATAAACTTTCTAATGTTTTGGACTACATACTTTATGATAGCAGAAACAAGTTTGTTACGCCAAAAGAAGAAATTGAATTTGCTTTGAACCTAATTGAAATTAACAAAATAAAAGTCAGTCCGCTTTTTGAATTAAAAGTAAAATCTAAAATCAATGAAAATGAACCTTTATCTGAACAAAAACTTTTAGCACCATTGATATCCATAGACTTAATTGAAAATGCATTTAAACACGCTGATTTACAAAGTGCTGACTCTTTTATTTCTATTATTTTTGAATTTAAAGACGATACATTTTACTTGACCGTTTCCAATAAAATATCAAGCAGACGTCGTCCAATGAAAAAAGAGAAAAGTGGAATAGGAATGGAAACACTGAAACAACGATTACATATTATTTATAAGGGAAATTTCAAACTGGATAGTTTTACAGAAGGAGAAGTATATATAACCCATTTAAAAATTAATTTACTTGAACACAAAGCTAAAATGCTTGCTGCTCGATGATGAGTTACCAGGTTTAACTTACCTGAAAATGCTCTGTGAACAGCTTCCAGAATTGGAAGTTGTAAAAGCATTTAACAGCCCGAAATTATTTTTGGCTGAACTTCCACAACTTGATTTTGATTTGTGTATTCTCGACATTGAAATGCCTGAAATGAATGGTTTACAGGTTGCTAATCTATTAAATGGAAAACCTGTAATTTTCACAACAGCTTATAAGGAATATGCAGCAGAAGCATTTGACATTGATGCAATTGATTATGTTAGCAAACCTGTAAAGAAAGAAAGATTACAACAGGCGGTATCTAAGGCATTTATTCAACTTTCAGGAAAAACCCCTAAAAAACATTTTATTCAATTAAATACGGACAAGGGCAAAGCCCTTGTTTTCTTTGACCAATTGTGTTACTTAAAAATTGCAGAATCAGATAGCAGAGACAAAGTAGCTATTCTGTCTGATGGTTCAAGTTTAACGCTAAAAAATATCTCCTTTGATAAACTTCAAACTTTGCTACCGAGTAACAACTTTTGCAGAGTAAACAAAAAGGAACTAATTTCTTTGGATATAGTTCAAGTGTTTTCGTTTGACGAAATCACAACAACTTTAAAAGATGACTTTGGTAAATCTTTGAAAATTACATTGAGTGAATCATACAAAAATGATTTCCTCAAAAAGGTCAACATTTGACTTTGATTACAAAAAAATATCTTCTCATTACAAAATGTTTATCATTTAGTTCATTCCTAAATTTTAAGAATAGTATAGCCATTACTTTTGAATTCAGAACAATAACAATTTGATTAATCTTATTCTATTCAAAAAAGAATGAAAAAATTTAAAAACAGCTTTTTTTATATAGGTGTAATTGGTGTATCTACTGCTTTGATGTATTGGACTGTTTTGTTGGGAGCAAAATTAGAGCAAGGCAGAAATATTGTTATACCTAAAACGGGTAAAAGTCAGTGGCAAAACTTTATAGATTCTCTGATTCATAATTTAGAACATCCTTTAGCAATTCTTTTAGCCCAGATAGTAACCATCATTTTTGTAGCTCGTTTTTTTGGTTGGGTTTGCAAAAAAATTGGTCAGCCTACTGTGATAGGAGAAATTATTGCAGGTATCGTATTAGGTCCTTCACTTATTGGAATGTATTTCCCTAAATTTTCTAATGCATTATTTCCTACACAGTCATTAGGAAATTTGCAATTTTTAAGTCAAATCGGCTTAATCCTTTTTATGTTCGTTATCGGAATGGAACTGAATTTAAAAGTACTAAAAAATAAAGCCCGCGAAGCTGTTGTAATTAGCCACGCCAGTATTGTTATTCCCTTTGCGCTTGGTATGGGCTTGGCGTATTTCATCTATCAATCCTTCGCTCCTCAAGGTGTTCAATTCTTGTCATTCGGTTTGTTTTTAGGGATTGCAATGAGTATTACTGCATTTCCTGTTTTGGCAAGAATTGTTCAGGAAAGGGGATTACATAAAACACGTTTAGGAACAATTGTCATTACGTGTGCCGCAGCAGACGACATTACTGCTTGGTGTTTATTGGCAGCGGTAATTGCTATCGTTAAGGCAGGTTCATTTGTCAGTGCATTGTATATTATTGGATTAGCAGTAGCCTATGTTTTGTTGATGATTAGAGTAGTTAGACCGTTCTTAAAACGAGTAGGTGATTTACATTCATCACGAGAAAATCTCAGTAAACCCATTGTGGCTATTTTCTTTTTGACATTAATAATTTCATCTTATGCAACAGAAGTGATTGGTATTCACGCCTTGTTTGGTGCTTTTATGGCAGGAGCAATTATGCCTGAAAACACAAAATTTAGAAGCATATTTATTGAAAAAGTTGAAGATGTTGCACTTGTCTTACTCCTACCACTATTTTTTGTTTTTACAGGCTTAAGAACTGAAATTGGTTTACTGAATGACCCTTATTTATGGAAAGTGACAGGCTTGATTATTTTGGTTGCTGTTGTCGGAAAATTTGCAGGTAGTGCGTTAGCAGCAAAATTTGTAGGACAAAATTGGAAAGACAGCCTTACAATTGGGGCATTGATGAATACAAGGGGCTTGATGGAATTGGTGGTTTTAAACATTGGTTACGACCTTGGTGTATTAACTCCTGAAATTTTTGCAATGATGGTTATAATGGCATTAGTTACAACTTTTATGACAGGGCCTTCGTTGGACTTTATTAATTGGTTTTTCAAATCAAAATCGGTTGAAGTTTTTCAGAAAATTAGTGAAGCAAGCAAATATAAAATCCTTGTTTCTTTTGGTAATCCCGAGCGCGGGAAATCTCTTTTACGATTAGCCAATAGTTTGACAAAAAAAATGAATGATAATACCGCAATTACTGCAATGCACCTAATATCAAGCAACGAGGTACATCGCTATAATACAGAAGAATACGAAGCAGAAAGTTTTGCTCCCATCATTCAAGAATCAAAAGACTTGAATCAAAAGATTACAACACTTTATAAAGCATCTAATGACATTGATGCTGATATTGCCGAAGTTGCAAACAAAGGAAATTATGACCTACTTTTAATCGGTGTAGGTCAATCTATTTACGAAGGAAGCCTACTAGGGAAATTTTTAGGTTTTACCACAAAAATCATAAACCCCGAAAAATTTATTAATCAGGTAACAGGAAAAGAAAGCCTGTTTGAAAACTCACCATTTGACGATAGAACCCGAACAATACTTGGCAAGAGCGACACTTCCGTAGGTGTTTTGATAGATAAGGATTTTTCAAAAATTGACCAAATATTTATTCCAATCTTCAGAGAAAAGGATATTTATCTAATTCTGTTTGCTCAAAAATTGATTAAAAATTCAGGCTCACAAATCACAGTTTTGGATGCAGTAAGACAAATAAAAAATAATTCTGAAATAAAAGAACTTATCAGAACCATTGAACAATTTGCACCAAATCATATCAACCTTGTCAATGAACGAATCATAGAGAAAGAATTTTTAAAACAAAATGATTTAATGATTGTTAGTGCCGACAGTTGGAAAAAGCTCATTGAAACAAAAAGTGTATGGCTTTCCGACATACCTTCAACTCTGATTCTTTCAAACAAAAATTAAATCCTGACATATCAATGTCTTACACTAAAACAGGTTTACACAAAACAACGGTAACTGTTGCACAATCTTCAAAAAAGTTAAAAAATGTTATCGTTTTTGCATTAAACTTATCTTTCCCAAATCAGTTTTTTCCCAAAACCCAAGGTGTTATCTGTCATTTTTATAAAAGTTAAACTTATTCCCCAAATTGGCGATGGTTTAGCTTTAGCAAAAGGAAATTTTTGATAATAGAGCGAATAAAATGCTTCTTTTTGTGCTCCTATTGGTTGAATAAATTCACCTGTAAATTGAATTCCTTTAATTTTTGCAACAGTAATTACCTCGGTATTAATGGTTCCTGCAATGTTTTTATTTTTTAATGCTTCAGTAATGTGTCGTGTTTCACCGTCAGACAAAAAGACAAGGATGTTGTTGGTGGCATCAAAAACATAAAAACAATTGGCACAATAAGGAATACTATTAACGCAAGTTGCTATGGTTAATACTTTATTCGCAGAAATATAGTTGATTATTTTTTTATCCATAACGCACCGTAAAATTTAATGCAAAAATGATAACAATTTTTTAATAAAAAAATTGAATAATTTATTAGCTTCTAAACGAGCTTATTTTATTAACTTTGCCTTCCTAACTTTAAAAGTACAATGATTAAGATAACATTACCAGATGGAGCGGTAAAAGAATATCAGGCAGGAATTACCGCCATGGATATTGCAATGAGTATTAGTGAAGGTTTAGCCAGAAATGTAATTTCTGCCAAAGTAAATGGAATAATTGTTGAAACAACAACCCCTATAACCACCGATGCCCATGTTACCTTATTTACTTTTGATAATGAAGAAGGAAAAAAAGCTTTTTGGCACTCTTCCGCCCATATTTTAGCTCAAGCACTAGAAAAATTGTATCCTGGAATTAAATTAACCATTGGTCCAGCCATTGAAAATGGCTTTTACTATGATGTTGATTGTGGTGAACACACCATTCGTGAAGAAGATTTTAAAAAAATTGAAGATAAATTTTTAGAATTAGCCCGAGAAAAAACTGATTTTAAAATTAAATCTGTTTCTAAAATCGATGCTTTAGCAAAATATAAAAAGGAAGGAAACCAATACAAAGTAGAGTTAATTGAAAATTTAACAGATGGAGAAATTACATTTTGCGACCATTCCGATTTTACTGATTTATGTAGAGGAGGGCACATTCCGAACACTGGTATAGTAAAAGCTTTTAAAGTAATGAATGTTGCCGGTGCTTATTGGCGTGCAGATGAAAGTAAAAATCAATTGGTACGAGTTTATGGAATTAGCTTTCCAAAACAAAAAATGCTAACAGATTATCTCGAAGTGTTAGAACAAGCAAAATTGCGTGACCATCGTAAATTAGGTAAGGAATTAGAGCTGTTTACTTTTTCACAAAAAGTAGGACAAGGATTACCGCTTTGGTTACCCAAAGGAGCTATGCTTAGAGAGCGTTTAGAACAATTTTTGAAAAAAGCTCAAGTTAAAGCAGGTTATTTACCTGTAATTACTCC
>CAYHWX010000013.1:41748-47291 GCA_964360245.1 uncultured Vicingus sp. | reverse complement strand
ATAAAACAATCTTTAATTTTTAATTTCTAAAGGAGAGTTCTAAAGCTAATTTTATGCTTTTTACTGATATTCCCATGTGGGAAACATTGTAAATTGCTTTTCCGTTTTTAATAATTATTAATTGTGGAGATTCGTGAGCTACTTCCAATTTTTCGACAATTAAGTTAGAAATGTTTCTAAACGATAAGATGTCTAAGTAATAAATTGGAAGTTCTTCGCCAAAGTTCCAGAAAGTGGATAATCTCGTTTTCGCTACTGAACTTATCGAACAACGTGTACTATGTTTAAATATAGCAACGCCAAACTCAGTTTGAAAAGAAAATTCAATGAGTTGATTTAAATCTGATTCAGATTTAATCGCTATCCAATTCAAAAATTAAGAAGGAGTTTGATTTGTATTTTCAGTTGGAACATTTCCATAAGCTGGGCATGTTTCATGACTTTTACAAGAAGAGTATACAATAGCTACTAAAAAAAGTGCAGTGGTTACAATCAATAACTTTTTCATTCTAGTTTACTTAGTTTTGTTAAAATAAAATCTTTGCGAAGATAATAATAATTACCCAAATTACAATTAAACTTATTAACATGTTATGTTAATGTTCAACTAATACGTAAATTGTACATTTTTGTTTCAAAAAATAAAAAAATGAGTAAATTATCAATACATCCAAAAATTGAAGAAAGCTGGAAAGTAGTTTTACAAAAGGATTTTGATAGTAATTATTTCGTTGATTTAAAATCTTTTTTAATTCAAGAAAAACAAAATAAGTTAGTTTTTCCAGCAGGAAAAAATATTTTTAATGCCTTTAACTTAACTACATTTGATAAAGTAAAAGTTGTAATTATTGGTCAGGATCCTTACCACTCTTTTGAGATGATTAACAACGAACAAATTCCTCATGCACATGGTTTGTGTTTTTCAATCCCTACAGCAGCAAAAAAAATTCCACCTTCTTTAAAAAATATTTATAAAGAACTAAATTCAGATTTAGGTATTGCTATTCCTACCCATGGAAATTTAAGTAATTGGGCAAAACAAGGTGTTTTATTGTTAAACGCTACCTTAACTGTAAGAGCTCACCAAGCTGGTTCTCATCAAAAAAAAGGATGGGAAACTTTTACTGATGGGGTTATCAAAAAACTTTCAGAACAAAAAGAAGGACTTATTTTTATATTGTGGGGAAAATTTGCTCAGGATAAGGAAGTTCTTATTGACGCTGGCAAACATCATATTCTAAAAGCTGCTCATCCTTCTCCTTTTTCGGCTTACCATGGATTTTTTGGGTGCAAACATTTTTCTAAAACAAACGAATTGTTAAAAAATAAGGGATTTACTGAAATTGATTGGCAAATCAAATAAAAAGACTAATTTTTCGTAAAATAGTACCTTGAAAATTAAAATTTACATAGCTGTTCTCCTTTTTACTTTGCTTAGTGTAAAAAGTTATGCTCAAAAAATTGAACTGCAAGTAAGTTTTAATGATACTTTAATCAAACCTTCTAAACTCATTACCTACAATAATTCCTTGAGTTTGCAAGAATTAAATAATGAAATAACAAGCGTTATTAATCAATTACAACAAAATGGTTTTTTAATTGCTACAACCGATAGTATCACTGTCGATTCTTCCTTTTTTCATGTATTTATTCATTTGGGCAAAACCTACCAATGGACCTTTTTAAAAAATAAAAATGTTGATGAAGAAATTTTAAGTAAAATTGGGTTTAGAGATAAACTGTACACCAATAAACCATTTAGTGAAAAGCAGCTAAAAACATTCTTTAATAAAATTATTTTATTTTACGAAAACCACGGTTATCCTTTTGCTTCAATTCAGTTGGACAGTATCGAAATTAATGGAAACAAGTTATCTGCCCAGTTATACATCGAAAAATATCAGTTGTATAAAATTGATAGTGTTATTATTAAAGGCAATGCGACTATATCTGACCAATACATTAAAAATTATATAAAAATTAAAGAAGGCGATGTTTATGAAGAAGAAGCCATCCGTAAAATAAGTACTCGAATAAAAGAGCTTCCATTTATAACTGAAGAGCAGAAATGGAAAGTAATTTTTACTGAAGATAAATCAAAAGTTGTGTTGTTTTTAAAAAAGAAACAAGCCAGCAAGTTTAATGGAATTTTAGGAATTGTGCCAGATGAACAAACTGGGAAACTAAGGCTTACAGGAGATGTAAAGTTAAATTTGATTAACTCATTTCATCATGGGGAAAAATTAGATTTTAACTGGAGAGCTATTCAGAAAAATACTCAAGATTTAAAGTTTGATGTGCTTTATCCATTTCTAGTTAATACTCCTTTTGGCTTGGATTACAACTTTAAGTTGTATAAAAAAGATACGACATTTATTGATGTTTGGCATAAAATAGGATTTCGATACATCCTCAAGGGTAACAATTATTTTAGTGTCTTTTTTCACAACAAGACATCGAGTTTGTTATCTCAAGCAAATTTTGCAACATTAACGGTTTTACCTTCTTATGCCGATATTTCTTCCAAACTGTATGGAATAGGAATACACCATAATAAACTTGACTATTTATTAAATCCAAGAAAAGGATATCAAGTAACATTTATAGGTTCTGCGGGTAATAAAGCCATCAAAAAAAATCCACAAATTGATGACCAATTATATGAAAATATTAATTTGAACAGTAATTTATACAATGCCGATTTAGCCGTCGATTTTTATGTTCCTATTACCAAAAGAAGTGTTATTAAGTTGGGTTCTCAAAATGGTTATACGTTTAACGAAAACCTTTTTGAAAACGAATTATTAAGAATTGGTGGCTTATTAACGCTGAGAGGTTTTGATGAAGAATCCATCTTTGCATCTTCCTACACCATAGAAACGATTGAATATCGCTACATTCTAGAACAAAATTCTTACTTGTATTTATTTTTTGATGGTGCTTATTATGAAAATAATAGTAGAACTGATTTTATAGCAGACCGACCTTATGGTTTTGGTTTGGGCATCAGCTTTGAAACAAAAGCAGGAATATTCTCTATCAGCTACGCGTTAGGTAAACAGTTTGATAACCCTATCCTTTTCCGTTCAGCAAAAATTCACTTTGGTTTTGTTAACTTCTTTTAAGCTTTAGTGGAATTTGTTAGTTGAGATTGGAGATTTGTTATTAAATGTTAAATTAAAAACCGCACTCTTTAATTTACTTACTTTTGCGTTCTTATTTTTTAAAAATTAATAATGACAGAAAAAAAATCAAGCCAATTTTCTAAGAAATCCATCAAAAAAGCAATGCGAATTTTTCGCTTTATCAAACCATTTAAAGTTCCTTTTACTTTTGGTTTAGTTGTTTTGGTTATTTCTAGTGTTTTAACTATGTCGTTCCCAAAAGTATTGGGTCAACTTATCGATTCAGTTAATTCCACTGAAAATAATTCAGTCAACATCATTACATTAACCTTAATAGCTATTTTTTTGATGATTTCCATTTTGTCATTTTTTAGAGTGTATTTATTTGGTTACGTCACCCATAAAGCACTTGCTTTAATAAGACTAACCACTTATCAGCATTTAATATCCTCTCCTATGGCTTATTTTTCGAGAAAACGAGTAGGAGAATTAAGTAGTAGAATAACTTCTGATATTTCATTACTTCAAGAAACGTTTACGGTAACTATTGCCGAATTCATTCGCCAATTTATCACCATTCCTATTGCTTTATTTTTCCTCCTTTTTATTTCGTTTCGATTAACGGTTTTTATGATTGCAGTTATTCCTGTGGTTGCTATTATTGGAATTTTCTTTGGAAAATACATTAAAAAACTATCGAAAAAAGCACAAGACGATATTGCAGAATCTAATACTGTTGTGGATGAAACTTTACACGGCATAGCAAGTGTAAAAGCTTATGCCAACGAATTTTTTGAGATTCTACGATACAAAAAAAGTATCGATAGTTCGGTAACTACTTCTATAAAAAATGCAAAATGGCGTGGAGTATTTATCGCCTTAATAATGTTTGCTTCTGGCACTGCAATCGTTGCTATTATTTGGTACGGTTTGCACATGGTACAAATGGAAAAACTAAAACCTGGTGCTGGAATTTCTTTAGGAGATTTATTATCGTTTGCCATCTACTCAGCTATTTTAGGATTTTCATTTGGAGGAACTGCTGAGTTATTTTCTCAACTTCAAAAATCTATTGGAGCAACTGAAAATTTAATGGATATTTTAGAAGAAACAACCGAAAATATTTCATTGAATACACCAAATAAAATAACTATTAAAGGTAATTTATCTTTTAACAATGTAAATTT
The DNA here is from genome assembly GCA_964360245.1 of uncultured Vicingus sp. GTDB lineage: Bacteria > Bacteroidota > Bacteroidia > Flavobacteriales_E > Vicingaceae. The sequence continues at coordinate 42,979 of CAYHWX010000013.1, read as the reverse complement.
CTCTTATCCTTCAAGAAGGGATATTCAAGTGCTTAAAGACATTTCATTTTCAGTTGAAAGTGGAAAACAGATTGCTTTTGTAGGTCCATCAGGAACAGGAAAATCAACTATTGCTGGATTAATTTTTAGATTTTATGACCCCGCATCTGGCACCATCACCATTGATGGTAAAAACATCAATGACTATCCACTTTCTGATATCAGAAATCAAATGGCAATGGTTCCACAAGAAGTTATGTTATTTGGTGGTTCAATAAAAGAAAACATTGAATATGGAAAACCAGGAGCTTCGGATGCTGAAATTTTTGAAGCTGCCAAACAAGCCAATGCCTTAGAATTTATTGAAAGTTTTCCTGAAAAATTTGAAACATTAGTTGGTGATAGAGGTATTCAACTTTCGGGCGGACAAAAACAACGAATTTCTATTGCTCGAGCAATTTTAAAAAATCCTTCCATTTTAGTATTAGACGAAGCCACTAGTGCTTTAGATTCTGAAAGCGAACGATTGGTGCAAGACGCTTTGGATAGATTAATGAAAGGAAGAACTTCTTTGGTTATTGCTCATCGTTTATCTACTATTAGAAATGCCGATAGTATAATTGTATTAGATAATGGAAAAATAAAAGAAGCTGGCACTCATGCTGAGCTCATTAAAAAAGAGCATGGTTTGTATAAAAACTTAAGTTCGCTACAACTGACAGCAGTGTAACTTATTTTTTTAACCACAAACCAATTGAAAGGGTAAGCATGTTGTTTTTTACATCTGCACCACCTTTATCAATACTAGCTAAGCCATAGTTATAGCGGCAAGAAAAATGGATGACAGAAACATCTACTCCAAATCCTAAAACTGCAGCTAAATCTCCAGAATTAAAACCATCTTTAACATCATCTCCAGCAATATTTGCACTCGTTAACATGGAGTATTGAGCACCCAATTGTAAATTAACCACCTTTAACATGTATATCTTAGCCACAACTGGAACATCAATATAGGTTAATTTCATATCTTCTGAAATAGTAAAAAAAGTATATGTTGCACCTTTGGTAGAAAATAAAATATCAGCTTCAACACCAAGTTTTATTGGAAATTTTATTTCTGTCATTAAGCCACCATTATAGCCCATCAAACTAGCAGAACCTGATGCATCTGAACCAGAAAAATTGGCGAAATTAACTCCACCTCCAACACCCATTTTAAATTTAGCTTGAGCATTTACCATTAATGTAG
>CAYHWX010000013.1:0-41738 GCA_964360245.1 uncultured Vicingus sp. | reverse complement strand
TAGTTAAAATAATTAGTTTTAGATTTTTACTCATCATCTTAAATTTTAGATTATTGTATAACTCATTCGTGTTTATTTTTTTTGCAAGTATTCGTGAGTTTGCTTCGATCAGTTCGTGAGATTTCATGTTCATAGTTTTTGTTTTTTGAATAGTTAAAATTACGCGATTTAAACCAAACTTGCCAATTGTTTTTCTAAAACTTTAATTTTTGCTTCGGCATCGGCTTTTTTCTTTTGCTCTGCTGCAACAACTTGTTCTGGAGCACCACTTACAAAATTTTCGTTCGATAGTTTTTTCATTACAATAGCTAAAGAACCTTTGGTATAATTTAATTCAGTTTTTATTTTTTCTTTTTCCGATTCAATGTCAATATTGTCAGCCATTGGTATAAAATACTCATTCGATTTCACCACAAAAGAAAATGCTCCTTCCACCTTTTCATCAACATATTTCAAACTGGATAAATTAGTGAGTTTTGTTATTAAAATATCTAAATGCTCATTAACATTCTCATTCTTTTTAACCAAAACTTCAATTTGATCTTTGTTAGAAATGTTTTTCGATTTACGTAAAGTTCTTACTTCTGAAATTACTAAAGTTGTATAATTGAAATCCTTTAATAAAGTTTCATTTACGTTTCCAGCTTTCGGATAATCTAATAACATAATAGTATCACCTTCTTTTCTGTCTTCTAAATTTTGCCACAATTCCTCCGTAACAAAAGGCATAAAAGGGTGAAGAATTTTTAATAAATTTTCAAAATAAGTGATGGTTGTTTTAAGGGTAGTTACATCTATTGGTTTTAAATATTCGGGTTTCACACATTCTAAATACCATGAACAGAAGTCGTTCCAAATTAATTTATAAGAACCCATTAATGCATCAGACAATCGGTATTTTGAAAAATTACTTTCAATAAATGACAACGTTTCACTTAGTTTAGCATCAAACCATTTTATCGCAATTTTTGAACTTTCGGGTTGCTCAATAGATTCATCAATTTCCCAACCTTTTACTAATCGGAAAGCGTTCCACAATTTATTAGAAAAATTTCTACCTTGTTCACACAATGTTTCATCAAACAACAAATCATTTCCAGCAGCAGCACACGACAACATCCCAAAACGAACTCCATCAGCACCGTAAGTATCTATTAAACCTAAAGCATCAGGAGAATTTCCTAAAGATTTGCTCATTTTTCTGCGTTGTTTATCTCTTACCATACCAGTAAAATAAACATCTTTAAATGGTTTTTGTTTTTCGATAGGTCTTGCACCTCCATCGGCTAAAGGAATGTTAGGCGTAAATTCATAACCTGCAAAAATCATACGAGCCACCCAAAAGAAAATAATATCCCAACCCGTAACTAACACATTGGTAGGGTAATAATAATTAAAGTCTGTTTTGTCTTCTCCAAAACCATCAAACACAGAAATTGGCCACAACCAAGAAGAGAACCAAGTATCTAACACATCTTCATCTTGTTTTAAATCGGAGAGAATTAAATTGTTATTTCCAGATTTTTCTTTGGCTAATTGTAACGCTTCCTCTTTAGATTCAGCAATTACATACTCATTTTGTTCATTGTAATAATATGCTGGAATTTGCTGTCCCCACCACAATTGACGAGAAATAGGCCAATCTATAATATTATCTAGCCAATGCTGGTAAGTGTTTTTAAATTTGGGTGGATACAATTGAATGTCGTCATTCATCACATGAGCTAACGCTGGTTTCACCAATTCTTCCATTTTTACATACCATTGTAAAGAAAGTTTAGGTTCAACAACGGTGTCTGGATTTCGTTCTGAGTAGCCTAAATTATTGGTTATTTCTTCCACTTTTATTATTAAACCTTGCTCTTCTAACAGCTTTACTACATTTTTTCGTGCTGTAAATCGGTCTTCTCCAATAAAAATGCCAGCAGCTTCACTTATTGTTCCATCATCATTAAAAGTATCTATAATTGCCAATTGGTGACGCAATCCAATTTCATAATCATTGGCATCGTGAGCTGGAGTAACTTTTAACATACCTGTTCCAAAAGTCATGTCAATATAATCGTCTGTAACAATCGGAACTTCACGATTGACCATAGGAACGATTACTTTTTTACCATGCAAATGTTGGTATCGTTCATCTTTAGGATGAACACAAACAGCCGTATCGCCCATGATGGTTTCTGGTCGAGTGGTAGCGATAGTTATCAATTCATCACTATCTACTAATTGATAGTTTACATGATATAATTTAGATTGAACATCTTTACGTATAACCTCTTCGTTAGATAAAGTTGTTTGAGCTTTTGGGTCCCAGTTTACAATTTTCCAATCTTTATAGATGTATCCTTTTTTATTTAATTCAATAAAAGATTTAATAACTGCTTCCGACAATTTAGGTTCCATTGTAAAACGTGTTCTGTTCCAATCGCAACTGGCTCCTAAACGTTTTAATTGTTCTAAAATAATTCCACCGTATTTATCTTTCCAAGCAAAAGCATGTTCTAAAAACTTTTCTCTTCCAATATCATGTTTATTAATTCCTTGTTCTCTCAGTAAATTAACTACTTTAGATTCCGTAGCAATTGATGCATGGTCTGTTCCTGGAACCCAACAAGCATTAAACCCATCCATTCTTGCTTTTCTTATTAATACATCTTGTATAGTGTTGTTTAGCATGTGTCCCATGTGCAAAACACCAGTAACATTAGGTGGAGGAATGACGATAGTAAAGGACTCTCTCTGATCTGGTTTAGAGCTAAAAAAGTCATTTTTCATCCAGTAGTCGTACCATTTTTTTTCGATGGCTGCTGGATTGTATTTACTATCAATATTCATAATATATGTATTAAAATAAGTTGACAAAGATAAGTTTTTGTAGAATAAGTTTCATTCGCTAATTGGCGGATTGTTAATAATATTTTGGCATAGTTTTAGACCATTAAATAAAAACATTACTCTTTTTTGTTAAAGAAGTGTTAATGAAAAAATCAAACCAAAAATAATATGTAGGTTTGTTGTGGTAAAAAAAATTAAAAAATAGATATTATGAAAAAAGTAGTATTAATCTTCGGATTGTTAGCTTTTATTGCTGCTGGTGTAAATGCACAAGTTGCTGAACCACAAGTTGGAGAAATAAAAATTGTTAACCCAAATGCTCCTGTGATGACTTTTGAATCAGAAGAGGTGGATTACGGAACCATTGAACAAAATGCTGATGGTGTAAGATATTTTGTCTTCACTAACACAGGCAAAGAACCATTAATTATTTCTAACGCAAAAGGTAGCTGCGGATGTACTGTTCCTACTTGGCCAAAAGAACCAATTAAACCAGGTGAAAAATCTAAAATTCAAGTTAAATATGCCACCGATAGAATTGGCGTTATTAACAAGTCGGTAACTATTTCTTCTAATGCTTCAGAACCTACAAAAGTAATTAGAATTAAAGGTACAGTTTTAGCACCAAAAACTTCACCAGTTAAGGAAACAACAGGAACTCCTGTTCAAAATTAAGTTTAGTCAATTAGTTTTCTTAAAAAGTAATTTATCACAATTCATTTTAACTTGCTACTTTTTTGAGTAGCAAGTTTTTTTTGCTACTCAAAATTCTAATGATTTATAATTACAATTGGTAAAATTTGAAGGTAGGTCTAATAATAAGTTTTTGTTAAAGAAGTGTTAATGAAAAATTGAAACCGAAATTATTTTGTAAGTTTGTTTTGTTAAAGAATTTAAAAAAATAATTATGAAGAAAGTATTACTAACATTCGGATTATTAGCTTTTTTAGCTGCTGGTGTAAATGCACAAGTAGCCGATACTCCTGCTGGAGATGTGAAAGTTGTAAACCCAAATGCTCCAACAATGACTTTTGAATCAGAAGTAGTTGATTACGGTACTATTGAACAAGGTGCTGATGGAGTGAGAGAATTTAAATTTACTAATAAAGGTAAAGAGCCATTAATTATCTCAAATGCTAGAGGTAGCTGTGGTTGTACTGTTCCTACTTGGCCTCAAGAGCCTATTAAACCAGGAGAAAGTTCAGTTATTAAAGTGAAGTATGACACTAAAAGATTAGGTCCTATTAACAAATCGGTAACTATTACCTCTAATGCTAATGAGCCAACTAAAGTGGTAAGAATTAAAGGTGATATTATTGCTCCACAAACTTCTCCTGTTAAAGAAACACCTGGAGCACCAATAGAAAAATGATAAAGTGAGTAAATAGGTTGTTGAGATTGATGAAAAGTTATCTTTTCAAAATCAGTTTAAGCTTGCTGCTAATTTTAGTAGCAAGCTTTTCTTTTTGCCAAGTTGCTGAGGAGATAATATTTGATAACCCAATTCAATCCGTCAGCTGACGGATAATAAAATTGATGAAGGAAAATTGGTAGAACTGACTTATTCCTTTCACTATAATGGAACTGTTAAATTAAGTATCATTCCTCCAAAAGTAGATTGCTCCTGTACTGAAGTTGTTCTTCCTAAAGGTGATATTGAGCCTAATAGCAACAATGTTATCATCATTAGATTTAATACTAAAGATAAAATCGGGTATCAACAAAGAGAAGTGATATTAAATTTTGTTTCAGATATGATGGACTCCATGAGCATTGAAAAAAAATTAGTTTTTAAAGGAGTAGTAAAGGCTTCAAAAGAAACGAAAAACATTTATAAGCAAAACAAATAAATATCCTAAAACAATTAATTCTTTTCAACAACTTCTTTACTAACTTCGTAAAAAATAAAATAAGTTATGCCAAATTTATCTGATAGAGGATTAACCATGCCAGAATCACCAATTCGAAAATTGGTGCCTTTTGCCGAAGCAGCAAAGAAAAAAGGAAGAATAGTTTATCATTTAAATATTGGGCAACCTGATATCGAGACTCCTCAAATTGCTCTTGATGCCATTAGAAATATCAATTTAAAAGTTATTGAATATAGTCACTCAGCTGGTATAGAATCTTATCGAAAATCTTTAGCTGACTATTATAATAAATTTGGATTGGGACTTTCTTATCAAGATATTATTATTACTAATGGTGGGTCGGAAGCTTTATTGTTCGCTTTTAATTCTTGTTTAGACCTTGGTGATGAAGTAATTATACCTGAGCCATTTTATGCCAATTACAACGGTTTTGCTACTATTGCTGGTGTAAAAATTATTCCTGTAACAGCTAATATTAATAACAGTTTTGCACTACCTGCTATTTCAGAATTTGAAAAATTAATTACCGCTAAAACCAAAGCCATATTAATTTGCAATCCTAGTAATCCAACAGGTTATTTATACTCCAAAGAAGAATTAGAAACTTTACGTGATATTGTTAAAAAACACAACTTATATTTAATTGCCGATGAAGTTTACAGAGAATTTTGTTACGATGGCAAAACCCATCATTCAGTTTTTCATTTAGAAGGAATTGACGAAAACATGATTGTAATTGATTCTGTTTCAAAAAGATATAGTATGTGTGGAGCAAGAGTTGGTGCTTTTGTTTCTAAAAATAAAGAATTAATAGCAACTGCGTTAAAATATGCTCAAGCAAGACTAAGCCCTCCTACTCTAGGTCAAATTGCAGGAGAAGCAGCTTTAGCAACTCCTCAAAGTTACTTTGATGAAGTAATTGAAGAATATGTTGAAAGAAGAAATCTACTAATAGCTGGATTAAATGAAATTGAGGGAGTAAAATGTCCAACTCCAGGAGGTGCATTTTATGCTGTTGTAGAGTTACCCGTTAAAAATGCTGAACGATTTTGCCAATGGTTATTAGAAAATTTTGAGTACAACAATCAAACAGTTATGATTGCTCCTGCAGCTGGGTTTTATGCAACTAAAGGACTTGGAGAAAAAGAAGTTAGAATTGCTTACGTTCTTAAAAAAGAATCTTTGTTAAAAGCAATTGAATGTTTAAAAGAAGCGTTACAAGTTTATCCTGAACGATTAATAATTCAACAAAATAAAATGATTCGTTAAACTAAATTGGAATAAAATTTGTTATCTTGAACTTTTAATTTTAATTAATAACTAAAAACAATAAAAATGAAAAAACTAATATTAGTAACACTACTTGTGGGTGCTAGTTTAATTGATTTACGTGCACAAACAAAATTCAAAATCATTACCACCATTGAGTCAATTGTACCAGCTGGTTTGGGTCGTTCCAGAATTATTGAAAATGGAACAGAAATAAACTACAAAGATTTTACCACTCAAAGAACTGATGGGAAAGATAGTGATCAAGGGAAAGTTAAAAGAGAAGATGCAAAAGTTGATAAATTTGCAGAAACTAAAATGTTAAACTTTTATAGCATGGTTGGTATTAATTTTCAAAACATTGCATCTAATGATGCTTTAATTACATCTGTTTTAGAAGATATTACATCAAAAGGATGGGTATTATTTACTGTGGTAAGTGGTGTTGAAAGTGATGCAGGAAAACAAGATGGTGATGGATTATTTATTACTAGATACATCTTTAAAAAAGGTTAATTACACTATTAACAACATTAACAAAGCCACTATATTAATTAACATATAGAGGCTTTGTTAGTTAATAACTTTGTTGAAAAGCTATATTTCGCTACTTATTATCGCAAGTTCTATCCTATAAATTTGTACAAACCATTAATTGAACACATGTTTGCGATATTTGGTAAAAAGAAAATTAAAGAAGATGTTGTTGCCAATATCTTTGTAAATTCAATTTTAGAAACCATAGATAATGGGTTTCCAGAAATTGTAGGAATACTCAATGATGCTGCTGAATTTACCACGTCTCCAAATCTTTCTGAAAAGGATAATGATAGATTTACATTAATAGTAATTGCAGGTAATTTAGCTTATATTCCGATGTACTTATCTCATTCAAAAGACGAAAGAATCATCCGCCTTATCTTTTCGAAATTAAGTAAAGTTTTTGATGTTGATCAAGAAAGGTTGGAAAGTGTAATTAAAGAGTACCAAACTTATCTTTCCAAGATAAATCATCCTTCAAAAAACACACTGTATGCCATGTCTAAAGCTATTTTTGGCAAATATGAGCTTTATGATTATCAAGATGAATACTTTAAAAACATGAAAAGTCCTAATCCGATGCTTTTGAAAAGATTAGATGAAGCAATGGAAAATTTTCTTTGGAATTGGGAAACTTTTAATCAAAAACACTACATTTCGTAAGTCTCCTACTGATTAAAAAATTGATGGGTGTTTATTAAGTTGGGTTCTACCTTAACTTTTCACAAGTTTTATTAAAGCTTAAAATGTTTTTTTGCCATATCACAAATGGCGTCACCAATTGCTAAACAAGCTGTTGCAGCAGGAGATGGAGCATTTAAAACATGAATACTTTTTCCTTTGTACTCAATTCTAAAGTCGTCTTTTGTATCTCCTTTTTCACTTAACAACATTGCCCTAACACCAGCACCACCTGCTTTAATGTCATTAATTGTTAATGAAGGAATTAATCGCTGTAATGTTTTTAAAAATAATTTTTTAGAAAACGCCCTTCGATATTCATTATAGGCAAAACTAGTATTATTCAACAATAACTTCCATGTCCCTTTGTAAGTCAACGCATCAATGGTATCTCTTAAATTAAAATCCGTTTTACGGTATCCTTCTCTTTTAAAAGTAAAAACAGCATTCGGTCCACACTCAACATCTCCATTAACCATTCGGGTAAAATGTACTCCCAAAAAAGGAAAATTAGGATGAGGAACTGGATAAATTAAATTATTAACTTTATGTTTTGCTTCTTCAGTTAAACTATAATAATCGCCTCTAAATCCAACTACTTTTTCTTTTAGGTTCACTCCATCTTTTTTTGCTAGTCTGTCAGCTTGCAATCCTCCACAAAAAATCATGAATTTGGTGAAGTATTTATTTTTAGAAGTAATTACCTCCGTAATTTCTTCACCATGAATATATTTTAATACCTCTTCTCCCAAAACAATTTTACTTTCTGCTTGTTTAGCAAGTAGCAATTCTGCTAATTTTTGGGTAGTAACTTTATAATCGATAATACCTGTACAAGGCACCCAAATTCCACCAATAGATTGAACAAATGGCTCAATTTCTTTTACTTTTTTAGCATCAATTTTTTCAATTCCTTCGGTGTTATTAGCCTGTCCGTTTTGAAAAATCTTATCCATAAAAGATAATTCATTTTCAGAAACAGCAGCAACTACCTTACCACACACATCATGTGGGATGTTGTACTGCTTAGCAAAAGCTACTAGTTGTTTTCTGCCATCTACACAGTTTTTGGCTTTGTAAGAACCTGGTTTGTAATATAAACCTGAATGAATTACACCAGAGTTATTTCCAGTTTGGTGAGCCGATAATTGTTTTTCTTTTTCAATTAAAAGAATATGAAGATTAGGATATTTATTTTGAATTTTATAAGCCGTTGCTGTACCTATAATTCCTCCACCAACTATGGTGATATCGTAAATTTTATTATTCTGCAATAGACAATTATTTATTATGCGAAATTATAAATAATAGCAGCAATACAAGATAGAATTGTCAATTAATTTGAAAAATTAATTAGAGTTTGTCTTTAAAGTCAGTAGTCCTCAATCTTCAGTTGGCAAAGGTCTCTGCTAAGTGTGGTTTTTTGCTAACTGCTGACTGTAGATTGCTAACTTGATTGCAAAAAGTCATAGATTATAGACAAACACTAATTTGGCATTAGTAATTTACTTTTCGGCACTCTCAATAATAATAAAAACCCTATCACAAAGAAAATAATCAGCATTAACACAGATTCCCTTATGCTAAATACCCCTTCGATGACTCCAAAGAAGAATGTTCCAATAACAATTCCTACTTTTTCGAGTACATCATAAAAGCTAAAAAAAGAAGCGTGGTCTTGAGTTTCGGGTAATAATTTAGAATAAGTTGAACGTGATAGTGATTGTATTCCCCCCATTACAAAACCAATAATTGAAGCAATGATATAAAATTGAATTGGAGTATAAATAAGAGTATAAGCTACCACACAAATTAGTGCCCAAATAAGAACTACGATTGCCAATGTTTTAATATTTCCAATTTTATGGGATAGATATGCCATTAAGTAAGCACCTGCAATTGCAATAAATTGAATAATCAAAATGCTTATTATCAAACCTGTTTGCATTTCATTTTCAGATTTCCAAGTAATTTCTTTTGTACCAAAAAAAACAGCCATCAACATTACTGTTTGAACACCCATACTGTAAACAAAAAAGGAAGCTAAATAGCGTTTCAAGCTTTTTAGTTTTTTTATCTGTACCCAAACTTTTTTAAGCTCGTTAAATCCTCTTGTTAATTGATTTTCTTTAGGATAATGATTATATATATTTTTGGGTAATCCATTAAAAGTAATTTGACTAAAGCCTATCCACCAAAAGCCTGTAAGCACAAATGCATATTTTGGGTCAATATGAAAAACTTGTATCAATACCAAGCACACTATCAGTAATAATGAACTTCCTATATATCCTCTTGAAAACCCTTTGGCACTCACTTTATCGTGTAAGTCAACTGTTGCAATTTCTGGTAAATAAGCATTGTAAAAAACCAAACTTCCAGAAAAACCTATACTTGCTAAGAAAACAGAAAGCATACTTAATTCTAAATGTTGAGCATCAAAAAAATACAAGCTAATACATGATAAAGCTCCTAAATAGCAGAAAAATCGCATGTAGTTTTTCTTATTTCCTGCATAATCTGCGATGCCTGATAATATTGGAGAGAGAATAGCTACAATAATGTATGATAAAGAAACTACGTAGGAATAAATCTCTGTGTTTACAAATTCTCTTCCAAAAAAAGTTATTTTTTCTGGCACTTCGGATTCATAAAAAATTGGGAAAATAGCTGTTGTAATCACTAACGGATAAACTGAGTTAGCCCAATCGTACATGGTCCAGGAATTAATTATTTTTTTATTGTTTTTTTGAAAAGCCATTTACTTTAATGTTTCAATAGTTAGTTGTTTTTATTACGATGAAATTTAACACACCCCTGATTTTGTGGCTAAATCAAAGATTTAGACAAAATCTCCCTTCTTTTTAGAGGGAAAGTTAATTAGAGTCTGTCTATAATGTCCGATTTCATCGTTATTCTTGTTTTAAAAACCAGTCATTTACAACAGTAAACTCCTGATTTTCAAAACTGCGAAAGCCTCGAACTCGAACACTATAGTTCAGCCTCTCGACTTTACAGGCAGACACTAATTACACGTTTTACAATACATTTCTTTTACTGTTAAATCTTTTAATAATTGGAAACTCATATTAGGAAATCCAAATAATTGACAAAATCTTTCTTTATTCATTTCTTTTGCTCTATTCATTAACTCGAGATAATCTTTTTCAGGAACTTTTTCTTTATCATAAATGGCTAAAGTTAAAAAAGTAAATAAAAATTCTTCGTCAATTGATGGTTTTAATGCGAATGGTTTCATAATATCAATAGCCCAACCGATACGCATTTGAAACATAAAATAATTAGCAATTTTAAAGGTTTGATTTCTATCAAAATTAGCCGAAAGTAATGCTTTTCTTACCTCCTCTAAAGCCTTTTCTCTTTCTTTAAATTTTTTATTTTCATAAAAATAATCAGCCGATATGATGTCGTAGTTTAATACTAATCGATTAATCATTCTTTGTTCAATATTAGTGTTATAAAGCAATTTAATGTCTTTTAAAAGTAATTTAGGATCTGCTTCTCTTTTATAATTGTATGACCACAACAATAATCTTAACACCATTTTATTGTATAACAAATAACTATTATTTGGGTCGATAAGTAGCATTGTTTCTATATCGCTTAGTAAATAATTATGCAAACTATCTTTATTTAAAGCATCGGAATAATACCATCTTGAAGCTATTTGGTTGTTGATAAAAGGTACTGTTTCTTTAAAATGCGGAATTTTAACCTTCATAATATCGTCTTTATTTATCTTTCCATTTTCAATGTTTTTTAACATCACTGATTGATAAACTTTTGCTTTAGCGTAGTCTTTCTTAGCAATAGCATCATCAAATTTTTTAGGTAACATTTTAAATAAAGCTGAATCCATAAATATTTTTTCGACAGTAAGAATTATTTTAGCATTTCTTTGGGCTTCTAAGTATGGTTCAAGGTTATACGCTAAGGTATCTGAATTAATAATTTTCCTTAATTCTTCTTTTGAGTATTTCAACAATTCTTTTTCATAAGGAGAGCCTTTAATTGATTCATAAAATCCTTCCCAGTTCTCTTGCGTAGTTATCTTGGTTTCTACATTTTGTAATTTATATTTTTGAATTGCTTCTAAGATACTTTTTGCTCTTTTTTGCTGTATTATTTTATTTTCTTCAATTCCACCATCCAAGGATGAATAGGCAATTACTTCAATTTTTTTTAAATCATATTTATTTAAACTTAAAGAGTCTAAAAAAGGTTTAATATCTTCACTGTTGTATTGAGATTTATTTCGTTCAAAAGGAATGGTAAATGTTAGTTGATTCATTACAGAATCTAATCTACTGCTTACTGAGAGGGTGTCTAATAAAAAATTTAAGTCTAACGAATGCAAATTTTCACCTCCCAAACTGTTATAAACAATTGTTTGACAAACACAGTTATCTTTAATTATCAGTAAATTAAATTCGACCGAATTGGTATCCACATAAGAAGGTATTGGTCCTAATGAAACTTCTATTTCATTACTCAATTTTAGTTCGTTTTTTTCGAAAATATGCGATTTTAATAGGGGTGGCAACAGTATTCCTGAATGTATTGGAGAAGGATAATATTTATTTCCAGATTCGCATAAAAATTGATTTCTTGAAATAATATCTAAAGCAATTCCATCTCTTGAATCCGTTAAAACATTACTAAACAATGCTAAATCATGAAAATAGAAATAAATTTCGCCATTTTTAAAAAGAATATTGTCCGACATTAGTTGAGGTAAGTAAGAAAATTTACTTTCTAAGTCGGTACATTTAGTTTTATTATAAGGTTCAAGACCAAAATCATCTTTCATTGGTTTAACTCCTTCTGGTAAAACAAATGGCTCAGAACCTACCACATGGGTAGCTATTATCATTTTATCTTTAGGATTAAATAATACAGCAATTCCAGAGTTCACATATTTAGCATTGCCAATTATTAATTCTCCTTCTGGCGATTCTATCCAACCTCGGGCTATAGCAGAGGCAACTTGGTGATAAGATTTTAAGGTAATTTTTTTTGAACTCCCAGCTAATTTAATAGGTGTTCCGACAGTTATGGCATAACAATTCTCTCCAACTTGTCCGTGCATACCATCATAAAATAGGACTCTATCTAAAGGTGTTTCTTTTTTTAGCGAGGTCTGGTCGTGAGAAATCTTACCCGTTTTTAAGATGTATAAAGCTTGATCTTCTGCTGCAGTCGCTAATATTTTATCTTTCTTAAAAGAAGGTAAATATTTACTATTACGATACGCATTTAGTTGTTCTTCGATTAATTTTTCTAAATAGGTTCTATCATATTTATAATCAACATCATCATTTGGTTGTTGAGCCAATAACCCAATGCTTAAAATTGAAAGTAATATGGTAAATAATTGTTTCAAACTTATCAATTGAATTTTGAAAGATAACAAATTATCAACTATAATACCACTTAGTTTAGTTTAGAGTTTCTGGTTTAGAGTTTAGAGTTTCTGGTTTAGAGTTTAGAGTATCGGGTTTAGGGCTTGGAGTTTCGGGTTTCACCTCAACATTAACGTCTTTAGTAATCATCTCTTCCACCTGCTTTTTGATGTCAAGCGGATTGGTTGGAACACCCATATCTTTAGCTCCTTCTCTTATTTCTCTCTGAATTTCATTGGTAGCGTTTTTTACTTCTCTAATGCCTTTTCCTAAACCACGAGCTAATTCTGGGATTTTTTTGGAGCCAAACAACATCACGATAGCAATAACTATGACAAAAAGTTCTCCTCCGCTTGGCATTTCAAATAATAATACGTAGTTCATTGCATGGTTTTAATTTCCAAACAAATGTAAGAAATAATCTATCCTTCGATAAACTCAGGATGACAATTTCCTGTAAATAAAAAATCCTTTCCAAAAAATTGGGAAGGATTTTTTTTAAAGTAGTTTATTTTATTAAATATCTTTAGTCGCTCTCTTATCAAAATCATACATTAATGCAGAAGCTATAAAAATAGATGAATAAGTTCCTACTATCACACCAATTAACAATGCAAAAGAGAAACCTCTAATTACTTCGCCTCCAAAAAGGAAAATTGCCGCTAATACAAATGCAGTAGTTAAGGAAGTATTAATTGTTCTGCTTAACGTAGTGTTTAATGCAGAATTAATAACACTAGAAAATTCTTGCTTTTTATAAGAGCCTAAGTTTTCTCTAATTCTGTCAAATACAACAACGGTATCGTTAATTGAGTATCCAACAACTGTTAAAATAGCAGCAATAAATGCCTGATCTATTTCTAATGAAAATGGTAAAATACCATAGAATATAGAAAACAACGATATTACAATTAATACATCATGGAACAATGCAATAACAGCACCTAAGCCATATTGCCATTTCCTAAACCTAAACAAGATGTATAAGAAAATAATAACAAGCGAGGCCATGACAGACCAAAACGAAGATGTTTTTATATCGTCAGCAATGGTTGGACCAACTTTTTGAGAGCTCATTAAGTATTCCTCTGTAAATTTCTCTTTGTCTATTTTAGCCCCTAAAGTTGATGATAGTCCTTCGAAAAGTTTACCTTCAATAATGTCATCCATTTTTTCATCATTACTATCAATCTTATAAGAAGTAACAATTTTAACTTGATTGCCATCACCAAAAGTTTTTACTTCTGGTGCTGTTTCAAAAACTACTTTTAGTTGACTAGCAATATCTACAGTTGAAACAGGGTTATCAAATCTTACAGTATAAGATCTTCCTCCTTTAAAATCGACACCGTATTGCAATCCTTTAGTTACCAACGACCCAATACCAATAAGAATAACAGCACCAGAAAGGATATAGAATTTTTTTCTGTTCTTTAAAAAGTTGTAATTAATATTGCTAAATACATGTTCAGTATATTTAGTAGAAAATGAAAGTGTTTTATTTCTATTTAATTGGTACTCAAAAATTAATCGGGTAATAAATATAGCGGTAAACATAGAAGTGAGAATACCTATTACCAATGTTTTAGCAAATCCTTCAACAGGACCAGTACCAAAAAACCATAAAACTGCACCCGTTAATAAAGTAGTTACGTTGGAGTCAATAATTGATGAGTATGCAAATTTATAACCATCTGTAACTGCCAATCGAACTCCTTTACCAGCTCTTAATTCTTCTCTAATTCTTTCAAAAATAAGTACGTTGGCATCTACCGACATACCTATCGTTAAGATAATACCAGCAATACCAGGTAATGTTAACGCAATTAATTGAGGCATGGAAGCTAATATTCCAAAAATAAAGAACATATTGGCTATCAATGCAACAACAGAAGCTGTTCCACCTTTAGAATAGTATAATATCATAAATGCAAATACTACCAATAAAGCAATTCCAAAAGACAACATACCTTTGTTGATGGATTCTTGTCCTAATGTTGGTCCAACAATAGCTTCTTCAATAATTCTGGCAGGTGCAGGTAGTTTACCTGCTTTTAATATGTTAGCAATTAATTTTGCTTCTTCTATATCAAAATTTCCAGAAATACTAGATTGTCCACCTGTAATTTGCCCATTTACTGTTGGAAAACTATACACAGCATCATCCAACGCAATGGCAATTGATTCTCCAACATGAGCACCTGTTAATATGCTCCATTTGTTAGCACCCTCTCCATTCATTGTCATGGAAATTTCAGGTGAGCCAGAAAATTGGTCGAACTGTTGAGACGCACTAACAATAACGTCACCTTCTAAAGCTGCTTTGCCATCTCTATTATCAATTTTAATAGCAATTAATTGTAAAAATTTAGCTTCATCATCATAAGGCTTTGCTGTCCATAAAAATTTTATTCGAGGAGGAAAAAATGACTGAACTTCTTTTCTTGCCAAATATTGGTTAACAATTCCTGTATCTTTAATGGCAACATACCCTACAACTGGTCCTCTAGCGTATTCGTATTGTTTTGTTTCAGGATTTTGAAAAATTGCTGGACGCATCACTGCGAACAAAGGATGTTCTTTCGCATAATTTTCAAAATTTTGGTCGGCTTTTGTAAGAGAAGTATCGGTTGTGTCTTTCACTCCACTTTCTAATGCCTGTAATAAATCTTGAGCACCACCTTTAGTGGTATCGATTACATTTGTGGAATCAGGTGCAGT
This sequence comes from uncultured Vicingus sp., assembly GCA_964360245.1. GTDB lineage: Bacteria > Bacteroidota > Bacteroidia > Flavobacteriales_E > Vicingaceae. The sequence goes on along the minus strand of CAYHWX010000013.1, from coordinate 26,395 downwards.
AGCTGTTTCATTATTAGCAGAACTATCAACAACAGAAGAGTCTTTTACTTCTTCAATACCACTTAAGAATTTGCCCAATTTGGTATCGGCTTGTTCTAACATTGGATAAACTTCTTTGTTTTCATACGTTAGCCAAAATTCTAATTTTGCTGTTCCTTGTAGTAACTGACGAACTCTTTCTTTGTTTTTTACACCAGGCAATTCCACTAAAATCCGATCAGAACCTGTTAATCGTTGAATGTTAGGTTGTGCTGCTCCAAACAAGCCAATTCTTGTTCTAATTACATTAAATGAACGTTCTATTGCATCTTTTGCTTCTGTATCAATAAAGGCTAAAACTTCTTCATTAGTAGCGTTTGGTTTTAAATGCTCCTTGTTATCTAGCGTGTAAAATATAGCCGATAACTTGCCTGTTGGGTTTTTTTCTTGATATGCTTGACCAAATAAGGTAACGAAATCTTGATTGTTATCTTTTTGTAATCTTTTAGCATCAACTATTGCCTGATTAAAAGCAACGTCTTTATTAAAAGAAGATAATGCTCTAACTACCTCTTCCACCTGAACTTCGAGTGTAACGTTCATACCACCTTTTAAATCCAGACCAAGGTTTAACATCTTGGTTCTTAATTCTCCATAAGTATAACCAATCAATGGGTAAACTTCTACTGAAGACATAGAGTCTAAATAAGCATATTCAACAGAATCTAATTTAGTAAATTTTAAACCAGAATTGGCTGTTTCATATTTTGTTGCATATTCATTTGCAAATTCTTCTGCATCTTTTTCTACACTGTTTGCAAACCATGTTAATGAGAGTGAAAAAATACACCCTATTGTAAAAAGTATTGTAAACGTTGTTAATAGTCCTTTGTTTTGCATCTTTTATATATTAATCTTCTAAATTTTTTATAAGCCTGCAAATATAGAATTTCAATTACTATTTATCAATAGAATTTATAATAAGTTTATTTGAAGTTGAATATTAATTAAAAGACCTAATTTTAGATGCAACTTTTTAATGAAAATGAGCGTCAACATTTTATGAGAAATTACTTAAAAATAATTATTCCTTTTTTGTTTACAAGCCTTTATACAACTATTGTTAATGGTCAAATAGATTTTACTAGAAACGATCAGTTTGTGGTATTAAGCAGCACTGGTGATACATTAAAAAATCCTTGGGCTGGTGGTTTTAATTCTGTTCAATTTTCTGAAATAGACCTTAATTTGGATGGAATAAATGATTTGTTGGTGTTCGACAAAACAGGAAATAGAAGTTCAACATTCATCAACCTTGGAGTTGCCAATCAAGTATCTTACCAGCACAACCCTTATTATCTTCAATTTTTTCCAAAAATGCACGATTGGGTGTTATTACGAGACTATAACTGTGATGGAAAAATTGATATTTTCACTTATTCCTCTGGTGGAATGGCTGCCTACAAAAATACTTCCACTTTGCAACTTAATTTTACATTGGACACTACGTTAGTTTATTCCGATTTCAACCCAGATGGAGCTCCAAATATGATTAACCTTTATATAAGTTCTACAGACATTCCTGCTATTGATGATATTGATGGTGATGGAGATTTAGATGTGCTAACTTTTAGTATTTTAGGTGCTTATGTTGAGTACCATAAAAATTTATCGATGGAAAATACTGGTACTTGCAATAGCTTGGACTTTCAATTAAGAAATAAATGTTGGGGGTTTTTTAGAGAACTATTAAGTGGTAACAGTGTAATGTTATATGATACTTGTGGTTGGAACACTGCAAATCCAGAAAAATTAAGCGGAGGAAATAAACATTCTGGATCTACCCTACTTACCTTAGATTTAGATGCCAATAACAGTAAAGAATTAGTATTAGGTGATGTTTCGTTTAATAATTTTACGATGCTCACCAATGGAGATGTAACTCCCAACTTCACCGCTTCTTCAATAATTGCCCAAGATACTGCCTTTCCTAAAAATAATTTAAACACCATTGCTACCGATATTAACATTTTCCCTGCAGGTTTCTACTTAGATGTAAACAATGATAGTGTAAAAGATTTGATTGCTGCACCCAACTGTTATAACGGTTGTAAAAACAGCAACAATGTTTGGTACTATAAAAATGACAATGTAAACAATAATCCTGATTTTAATTATCAAACAGATGCTTTTTTACAAGACGGAATGATAGAAGTAGGTGAAGGAGCACACCCTGTTTTTTTTGATTACAATGCTGATGGGTTGATGGATATTGTAGTGGGTAGTTATGGAAATTTTAATCCTGCAGTTGGTCCTTTATTATATGAATCTGGATTATGGCTTTACGAAAACATTGGAACCGCAACTACCCCTGTATATCAATTAATAACTACAGATTATATAGGCATTTCAACCATGAATTTAGACATTGCTGGAAGCAGACCAACGTTAGGACTAGCTCCAACTTTTGGCGATATAGATAGTGATGGCGATTTAGACATGTTGCTTGGCGATTATAACGGATATCTTCATTACTTTGTAAATACTGCAGGAGCTGGAAATCCAGCAGCATTTACCTTAGCCGCTCCCGAATATTTAGGAATTGATGTAGGAAACGATGCTACTCCGTTACTTTATGATTTGAATAACGATTTATTATTAGACTTAATTATTGGGAAAAAAATTGGCACCTTCTCCTATTATAGAAATGTAGGCACAGCAACTGTTGCTAATTTTAATTTAACCACCGATTCATTAGGTAAAGTTTCAACAAGGAGGTATTATGATCCGAAAGGAGGTAGTAATCCTGTGATAATAAAAGATAGTGGCATCACCAAACTATTTTCTGGTGCAGAAAATGGTTATATCTACGAATTTGGCAATATTGATGGCAACCTTACTGGCACTTTTTCTAAAGACAGTTCGTATTTAAATATTTGGGAGGGTATCAGCTCTTTTATTTCTATGGCAGATGTAACCAATGATGGCAGGTTAGACTTGTTGGTCGGAAATTATTCGGGCGGAGTTGCTTTCTACAAAGGAGACTTTGGAGTTTCCATTAACAATCAAGAGGAAGTAATCGATTTTAACATTTACCCAAATCCAACTAATGGTTTTATCAACATCGATTTAGGTAAAAACAACCTAAACAATGCAAACCTTGAAATAGTTGATTTATTGGGAAAAATTATTTATAAACAACAAGTTACCACTAAAACTGTTGCTATTAATTTAACTAATTATTCATCTGGAATTTATTTAATTAAATTCTATAACAATATGGGTAGTAAGGTTTATAAGGTGATAAAAAAATAATTTATATAGCGGATATGATGCATATGCATCATTTCCAATTGTTAGTGGCTATTTTAGAGCAACACCGAAACAGTCAGAAATTTAACAAACAACAATGACAGAAGAAACTAAAATGAAACTTGAAATATTAAAGTTGTGTATTTCACTTTTGACACCAATTTTGGTTTTAGTAGCAGGGTTACTGATTTCAAGAAAACTTGAAAAGAATAAACTTGAAGTATTAAAGGAAAAAGAGTGGCAAGTAAAATGGGCTGAACTGTTTTTTAAACTAGCGACTGACTTTAATGACTGCATAACAAACATCATAACTTTACTTTTTCTATTGCAGACAGAAAAAAATCAACAAGTATCTGACGAGATGATAAAGAAAATTAAGACAAGCATGAATCGGACTTCCGAGATAGATTGGAATATTCGTAATTATGCTCAATTCTCAAAAAATTATCAGAACGAAGTTGTGAAAACGCAACAAGATTTAATGGACAGCATTAGACAGTTGATTGATGAGAAAAAAGGCGATTTAGAGAAAGTGAGAAAACAACAATTTAAATATAATGACGCAGTGAGAAAAGCTCATAGTGAAATATTGAAAATGAAATAAAAACAGCCACTAACATCAGTATAATCAAGGTTATAGTTATCCAAAAATAAATCAGAAAAACATGTAAAAACAATACTCCATTTTAACAATTGACAAACTGACTTAAGATGGTAACTTTGTAAAATGAAAATTACACCCATAGAAAAAATAAAATCATTCATTGAGTGGACCCAAACAAAACTAAATAAAAAACAATTCATAATATTTTCTAGTATTCTGATTGGGCTTTTTATGGTTTAAAAAAAAAGAAGTTTAATGCTCTATGGTTAATGTAGCATTTTCATAATCAATCACCGCTTTGTAATCGACTAAAATATCGCCTCCTAAAACACCATCAATAAGTTCTAAATTCTATTTTTGATTGGATTGAATTTAAGGGTAGCTTACACGACCACTGGCGGAATCCTTGACGCTAAATGTCAACGTTTCAGCTTAGCTTATTACTGGGAATATTTACCTGAAAGGTTGTTCCGTTGTTTAGTTTACTTTCATAAGTAATTTCTCCTTCAAGTAGTTCTACATAACGCTTAACAATATTCAGCCCCAACCCTGTACCTTGAATTTCTCTGGTATTTTCAGCTCTAAAAAATTTCTGATAAAGACTTTTTTGGTCTTTTTTTGGTATTCCAATTCCCTTGTCAATCACATTTAATAGGAGATGGGTTTTATTTAGGTTGGTACTAATCTCAATATTTTTTTCAGAGTACTTAATGGCGTTCGACAATAAATTTAGTAATATACTTTTCATAAGTTGCTTATCCGTTTTAACGGTTTTACCATTACCCTCATGGGTATAAATTATCTTTTGTCCAGTTTTACAAAGTATTTTTATTTTTTCAATTTCATCAGCTATTAATGCAACTACATCAAACGATTGAATTTCCGTATTTATCTTGTTCTGTTCCAGCCTGTCGAGTGTAAGATAATCGTTTAAAATTTCAAACATACTTTTTACTGATGATTTAATATACCCGTATAGTTCAAGTCTTTGTTGAACATGTTCAGGTATAGCACCATTGTATTCTTCCAAAACGTTCACACTTATTTGTATAGCACCTAATGGTGTTTTAAACTCATGAGATGCAACAGAAACAAAACGGGATTTAATCAAATTAAGTTCTTTTTCTCTTTCGAGGGCAACAACCAATTCTTTGGTTCGTTCATTTACATTATTCTCAAAGTATTCATTTAGCTTACGTAATTCTACTTCCAGTCTTTTTTGTTTAGTAATATCAATCGATAAGATAAGCACACCCTCATCTATAGGTTGCATTCGTAGTTCGAAGAAACCCTCTGAACCATCAGGAAATTCAAATTCATTTAATATTTTTTTATGAGTTTTTGTAGCCATACACTTTTCCAGTTTTTTAAACATGGCAGTGTGTTCAATTCCAGGGTAGGCTTCCATCATGGTTTTTCCAAGTAACTTTTTTTTACTTGTTTTACCTTGCTCAACAACTGTGTTATTCACATAAATATATTGCCAGTTGTTATTTATTACTTGAACCCCTTCAAGCATATTTTCAAAAATTTCGTATCTTTTGTTTTTCATTGTAATATAAATTAAAACTTATAAAATAATAGGTCATATAAAAGTATGATTAATATCATGATAAAAATATTTTTTCAATTAATAATTTTAAGTTATCGTAAAGACTATTAATTGCATATAACCACATCATTATCAGAAGCGGACTTAAATTGATGTTAAGTAAAAATCCTAAATTTAAAATAGTATCGGAAGTAGAATCAAATGTTCTAGGAGGCTAGAACAAAACAGCAGCTATAGCCCTCCCAAAAACAAAAGAAGCAAAGCAACAACTATTGGCTGTTTTAAAAAACCTTTTATTAAACCTTTGCACCTCGTCTTTATAACTACGGAAATTTTTTATTTTAATTTTCTTTATCTTCATTTAGTGTCTGTCGATGTTTGTGAGGCGTCAGTATGCTTGCACACGAGCGGATATGATGCATCCGCCAGTTGTCGGACAAGTACGCATCATATCCACCATAAATGTTTAAATCAAATTTAGTAATAAAATTGGGCTTTTTATGGTTTAAGAAAAAAAAGAAGTTTAATGCTCTATGGTTAATGTAGCATTTTCATAATCAATTACCGCATGATAATCGTTTAAAATATCGCCTCCAATAACTCCATCTATTGATTCTAATTCTAATTTTTGGTACGATTGATTAACGTGTTGTAAATCTAAAATAGTAGCATCATAATTGGTTATCAGAATTTTTCCAAACTGTATTTTTTTGAGTATTACTTTTTTACTGGTCATGGTAGTTGTTCCTAAACCAGTCGATAATTTATCATGTTCTTCCAAGTTGTTGTCACCTATAAAGTTGATAATTCTAGTTTCATCAAACACAGTTCGTGATGCTCCTGTGTCTAGAATCATAACCGCATTTTTTCCGTTTACTTTAATGATTAACTTTAAATGAAAGCCATCGTTTTCGATAGGAAAAATTGTTAGTGGGAGTGTTGTTGTCATTTTTTTGATAGAAGTCAGAAGACCGAAGACCGAAGTTATATTCTGCTAAACTTCCGTCTTCGGTCTTCCCACTTCAAACTTATTTCAAGCTAAAACGCCTGCTAAATCAGCATTTACGGCTCTTACACCATCAGCACTTTCTTTCAATTTTGCTTTTTCAGCTTCGTTTAATTCAATTTCAACAATTTTTTCGATACCATGTTTTCCTAAAATTACAGGGGCGCCTAAACAAATGTCATTTAAACCATATTCACCATCCAACATTACTGAGCAAGGGAACATTTTTTTCTGGTCGCAAGCAATGGCTTGAACTATTGCAGAAACTGCTGCACCTGGAGCATACCATGCACTAGTTCCTAAGTAAGCAGTTAATGTTGCACCACCAACTTTAGTATCTTGAGCAACTTTTTCAATACGTTCTGCTGACAAAAATTGACTAACTGGGATGCTATTACGCACTGCATAACGAGTTAATGGAACCATTCCTGTATCACTATGTCCACCAATTACCATTCCTTCAACATCAGATGCAGGGCAGCCTAAAGCTTCGCTCAAACGATATTTAAAACGTGCACTATCTAAAGCTCCACCCATTCCAATAATTTTATTTTTGGGGTGTTTAGTAGCTTTATGTACTAAGTATGCCATCGTATCCATTGGATTACTTACTACAATTAAAATTACGTTAGGAGAATGTTTAATTAAATTGTCAGCAACAGATTTTACTATACCTGCATTAATGCCAATTAACTCTTCACGGGTCATACCAGGCTTACGAGGAATTCCACTCGTAATTACTGCGATGTGGCTACCTGCAGTTTTTGTGTAATCGTTGGTGGTTCCAGTTATTTTGGTATCAAAACCATTTAATGAAGCACATTGCATTAAATCCATTGCTTTACCTTCGGCAAAGTTTTCTTTAATGTCAATTAATACCACTTCAGATGCAAAATTTTTAATAGCAATGTATTCGGCACAACTTGCACCTACTGCTCCTGCTCCTACTACTGTTACTTTCATAATAATATATTTTAAGTTTTTAAAATTGATTTTTTAGTACGCCGAAATTAGTTAAAGCATTAAAAATAAACAATGATTTTAAACAAGATAATTTTAATCAAAATCAGATAGTTATAAAAAAGTGGCTAAGCTCTGATTAGTACAGCAATTTATGTTTCCGTACATCCTTGTTCACAGGCAAAATAAATAGCACTAACTATTTATGTAAATATTAGTTTTTGAGATAGCTAATTTTTTTAAACCACATAGTAACATAGTAAATACAAGTGGTAAAGCATTACATAGAAATAAATTTTTAACATAGAATGAAGCTATGCAAAGCAAAGCTTCTATGTTTAACTTTTACTGTTAAAGGATATGTAACTATGTGGTTTAAATGTTTTGAGCTAATTAAGGTTAATAATTTTAGTGTTAGCATAACAACATAAAATTCATTTATTGCTGTGTTAATGTGTTAAATAGAACTTAGCCTAAAAAGTTAAAGGTTGACAAAAATCATTATCGAATTTTGTATTTGGATGAATGTATTTTATACATTTGTCCGTTCTTTATTAAAAAAGTTAAAAAAAATCATCCAATTAAAAACTTAAAAAAAAATTATGCTAAACATTATTCTAACCATAGGTTCAGGTGTTCCTAGTCTAGGTCCAATCAGAATCGAATTTATAATTTTTGCTCTTACTTTGTTAGGAGTTGCATTGTTTCATCACCAAACAATGAAAGTCGCTTTGATAGGGCTTGCTTCTGTATTAATTGTTAAATTTATTTTTGACGGCGAATTTAACATTATCCATCACCTTATTGGTGGAAATGGTGAAGAAGGCGAGTGGAGTACTTTGTTGAATTTAATGGGCTTACTGTTCGGTTTTGCTATTTTAGCTAAACACTTTGAGGAGTCTGGTATCCCACAAGCGTTACCCAAATATTTACCCAACGATTGGAAAGGTGGATTTGTGTTGTTGGTTTTAATTGCTGTAATATCTTCTTTCCTTGATAATATTGCTGCAGCTATGATTGGTGGTACTGTTGCTATGGTAGTGTATAAAGGTAGGGTACACATCGGTTATTTAGCTGCTATTGTTGCTGCAAGTAATGCCGGTGGTGCAGGAAGTGTTGTTGGGGATACCACCACTACTATGATGTGGATTGATGGTGTTTCTGCATTGGATGTAACTCACGCATTTGTTGCTTCTGCTGTTGCTATTCTTATTTTTGGTATAATTGCTGCAAAACAACAAGATAAACACCAACGTATTTCGGCTGATGCTCCATTGGAAGGTATAAAAATTGAGTGGAGTAGAATTGTGGTGGTTGCCATGATTTTGGCAGGTGCAATAACTACCAACTTTTTGCTTGATTTTCCTGCTGCTGGGGTTTGGGGAGCCATTTTGTTAGGTGCCTTATTTACTAAAACACCTTGGAAAGAAGTTCCAAATGCAGTAAAAGGAACTATCTTTTTATTATCACTGGTGATGATTGCTTCTATGATGCCTGTTGATGAATTACCTGCTGCTTCATGGCAAACTGCATTCTCTTTAGGTTTTGTTTCTGCTGTATTTGATAACATTCCTCTTACTAAACTGTGTCTTGAACAAGGAGGTTACGATTGGGGTATTCTGGCTTATGCTGTAGGCTTTGGTGGTTCCATGATTTGGTTTGGTTCATCTGCGGGTGTGGCACTTTCTAACATGTATCCAGAAGCAAAATCAACACTTAGGTATATAAAAGGTGGATGGCATGTTACTTTTGCTTACATCATTTCCTTTTTTGTAATGTTGCTGGTTGTGGGTTGGCATCCACATGATCCTCATAAAAAGGGAGAAACAGTTCCAACTACCGAGGTGGTTGATGAAGTTGCTACACAAACTGAATAATAGGAATTTTAAAATACTAAAAAAAGGAGCATTTTTCAATGCTCCTTTTTTATTTAATTACAATTGCAATTTAGTTGATTGGGCATTTCTATGTTTCTTAACGAAGCTTTATTTTCTTGCTCACAAGTTTCTATGTAAACAACAATAGCAGTTCCATTTGCTATTTTAGAGAAGATGTAGTATTCGGGACAAGGTTTTCTTTCAGTTGCACTTTTTTTAAAATTGACTTTAGCATTCGACCAAAAATCAGCATTCATAAAATCAGAAGGAATAACATAGCAGTCTAATTTGCATTTAGCCTCATCAGTAATTAAAATTTCAGCTTTCTCTAAATATTCAATCACTCGTCCTTCTGGCATCCATGCTGGTCTTTCTCTATCTTTTATTAAAGTAGCCCAAACGATAACACATCCTAAGGCAAAACCCAATAAATAATATTTTAATCTGTTTTTAAAGGTCAATTCTTTTAGTTTGAAGTTTGAAAATAGTCGGAAGTCAGAAGTCGGAAGTCATCTTTCACATTGTTTAATTAGTTACATTGCCATTAAAAGCAAGTTAATGTCTTTATAAGGCAAACTAAAAGTTTCGGCTAAATATTTATTGGTAAGAATACCTTTATAAATGTACACTCCATTTTGAATTCCTTGGTATGATTTTATCATTGTTTCTAATCCTCCGTATTCGCCAGTATCAAGAATGGTAGGCATAATTACATTACTTAACGCATAAGAAGCTGTTCTAGCTACTCTAGAAGCTATATTTGGTACGCAATAATGTATCACTCCATATTTAGAAAAAATAGGAGCATCGTGATTGGTAACTTCAGAAGTTTCGAAACATCCTCCTTTGTCAATGCTTACATCTACAATAACAGAAAAATCTTTCATGTTACTTACCATTTCTTCGGTAACAACAATTGGTGTTCGTCCAATTGGAGAACTTAATGCTCCAATAACAGCGTCTGCTGATAATAATGCTTTTGATAAAACTTTTGGTTGTATAACCGATGTAGCTACCCTATGACCAAGCACCGTTTGTATCCTTCTTAATTTATGGATGTTGTTGTCAAATATTTTAACTACTGCTCCTAATCCTAAAGCAGATTTAGCAGCAAATTCACCAACGGTGCCAGCACCAATTATCACCACTTCGGTTGGAGAAACACCAGAAATACCACCAAATAATTGCCCTTGACCTTTATGAATACCGCTTAAATACTCAGCTGCAATTTGTATGGCTGCATTGCCAGCAATCTCACTCATAGCACTTACAATTGGCAAAATACCTTGTGGGTCTTTTATATAATCGAAAGCAATTGCAGTTACTTTTTTGTTGATTAATTTTTTCAAAAAATCTTTCGGTTGCATGGGCAACTGCAAAGCGGAAATTAATAATTGACCATGTTGCATTAAATCAATTTCCGCTAAAGTAGGAGGAGCTACTTTCAAAATCATATTGGCACAATAAATTTCTTCCGTAGAAAAAACAATTTGTGCTCCGGCTTCCGAAAAATCTTTATCGCTAAAACTAGAACCTTCTCCGGCACCTGTTTCTATAATTACTTCATGCCCATTATTTACAAGTACGGTAACAGCATCTGGCACCAATGGAATTCTTTTTTCCTGAAGAGATGTTTCTTTGGGTATTCCTATTTGGAGTTTGCTTTTTTTTCGTGCCACTTCAAGCATTTCTTCTTGTGGCATAAATCCCTGAGCTAAGGATTTTAATAAATCGTCAGATGTTGGCATTTGTATAAAGGTTTATTACAAAGTTAAAAAATACTGCTTACCGAGCAATAGAAATTAGTCTATTATTATTTGTACCTAATTTTATCGTAATGTTTATAGGACTTTCTGGAATTAAGTGAGGTATTTTTTCGGGCCACTCAACAAAACAATAATTTCCACTGTAAAAATAATCTTCGTAGCCTAAGTCTAATACTTCGCTTTCCTTTTCAATCCTATAAAAATCGAAATGATAAATGAAATTTCCAGCTTTGGTTAAATATTCGTTGACGATAGAAAATGTGGGGCTACTAGTTGATTCAATAACACCCAATTCTTTGCACAAATATTTAATAAGAGTTGTTTTTCCTGCACCCATTTCACCATAAAACAAAACAACTTTGTGAGCACCAATTTCTTTGATTAATTTTTTTGAAATAGACGGTAATTCCTTTTCAGAAGTCACTTTATAAATCATTTTTTTGAACTTAGTTTTATAATTGGTATCAACATTTCCTCTAAAGATATTCCTCCATGCTGAAAAGTATCCATGTAATAATTTACATAATAATTGAAATTATTTGGATAAGCAAAAAATTTATCTTCTTTAGCAAAAACATAAGATTGACTCACATTAACTTTAGGTAAATGAGCCTCATCAGGGTTTTTTATTGCTAATACATCTTTTTTTTGATAGTCTAAACTTTTACCTTGTTTGTACCTCAAATTAGAATTCACATCTTTATCACCAACAATTTTAGAAGGTTCTTTTACTCTTATAGAACCATGGTCAGTGGTAAGAATAACCTTGCCACCTCTTGCAGCAATTTCTTTTAAAATATTTAGTAAAGTAGAATGCTCCAGCCAAGATTTAACGATAGAGCGATATGCTGCTTCATCGCTAGCTAATTCTTTAATAATTTCAGTATCTGTTCTGGCATGAGAAAGCATATCTACAAAATTGTAAACAATAACATTTAGTTGGTTGTTAAACATTCCGGGTACATCTCTTAAAACTTTATTGCCATAACTCACATTTAAAACTTTATTGTAGGAGAACTTAATGTCTAACCCATTTCTTTTTAATTGTTCGGTTAAATAAAATTGTTCACTCAGATTACGTCCTCCTTCTTCCTCATCATTTACCCATTTATCGGGGTATTTTCGTTCAATCTCCGATGGCATCATTCCTGCAAAAATTGAGTTTCTAGAATACTGAGTGGTGGTAGGCAATATGCTATAAAATATAGCTTCTTCATCTACCCAAAAATCTTTAGTAAAAATTGGATGAATGGTTTTCCATTGATCAAATCTTAAATTATCGATGACGATAAAAAATACCGAATCACCATCTTTTGAAATTTCAGGAATTACATGTTTTTTAAATAAATTGTGCGACATTGTTGGGGAGTCTTCAGGATGCTCTAGCCAATGAATGTAATTTCTTTCAATAAATTTTCCAAATTGAGCATTTGCTTCAGTTTTTTGCATTTGAAAAACCTCATCCATTCCACTTTCTTTCGATTTTTCTAATTCTAACTCCCAATAAACTAATTTTTTATATAAATCAATCCATTCTTCATTATCCAAGTCATCCCCAATAACCATCCCTATTTCTCTAAATTCTTGTTGGTATTTAGAGGTTGTTTTTTCACTCAGCAATCGAGTGGTATCTAGGTTTTTTTTTATGGATAATAAGATTTGTTTTGGGTTGACAGGTTTAATCAAATAATCAGAAATTTTGGAACCAATAGCTTCTTCCATAATATACTCTTCCTCGCTTTTAGTTATCATTATCACAGGCATACTTGGAAATTTTGCCTTCATTATTTCCAAGGTTTCCAAACCAGATAATCCTGGCATGTTCTCATCCAAAAAAACAATATCAACACGTTCTCTATCTAAAATATCCAACGCATCATCTCCACTTTGAGTTGATAAAACTCGATACCCTTTTTCTTCTAAAAATAAAATATGTGGTTTTAGTAAGTCAATTTCATCATCCGCCCAAAGTATTTTTATTTCATCCATACTATTTATTTGATTATTAATTTTTTCAGCCTTTCAAAAATAGTACTTTTGAATCTTAAATAAGGACTTTGTCTATTTTATGATTAAGCTGAATAAAAAGAAAATATTTAACGACCCTATCTATGGTTTTATTAGCATTAACCACGAAATAATTTTCGATTTAATAGAACATCCTTATTTTCAACGATTAAGAAGGATAAAACAATTAGGGTTAACCCATCTTGTTTATCCAGGAGCATTGCACACTAGGTTTCATCATGCTTTAGGAACTATGCATTTAATGGGAAAAGCTATTGATGTTATCAAATCTAAAGGTCATGAAATTACCGATAAAGAAGCCGAAGGAGTTTCGATTGCTATTTTATTGCACGATATTGGACATGGACCATTCTCGCACGCTTTAGAACATAGTATCGTTAGCGGAATTTCGCATGAAGATATTTCTACTCTTTTTATGGATGAGCTAAATAAAGAATTTAATGGAAAATTAGATTTGGCACTTAAAATATTCAGAAATAAATATCCTAAAAAATTCTTACATCAATTGGTTTCTAGTCAGTTAGATATGGATAGAATTGATTATTTAAAAAGAGACAGTTTTTATTCCGGCGTATCAGAAGGGGTGGTAAATACCGAACGGATTATTACTATGCTAAATGTTAAAAATGACGAATTAGCAATTGATGTGAAAGGGATTTATTCCATAGAAAAATTTATTATTGCTCGAAGATTAATGTATTGGCAAGTGTATTTGCACAAAACCGTTCTTTCAGCAGAAAATTTATGTGTTAACATTTTAAAAAGAGCGAAAGAAATTGCTTTAACTAATGGCGAATTATTCTGTACTCCAGCACTCCAGGAATTTTTGTACCATCAACATAATTTAAAGTCTTTTAAAAAAAATTCTACACTTTTAAAAACCTTTGCCGACTTAGATGATTATGATATTATGGCATCCGTTAAAGTGTGGAAAACACATTCTGACAAAATACTTTCTACCTTGTGTAAAATGCTAATTGATAGAACTTTATATAAAATAAGTTTACAAAAGAAGAAATTTGATACCGCAGAAATCGATAAAATTGCTGCAAAAATTAGTAAGAAATATAAATTAACGGATAAAGAAATCCCTTACTTCGTTTTTCAAGGCAGCATCATCAATAATGCTTACAATCCAAAGATGGATATCATTAATATTTTATTGAAAAACGGAAAAATGCTTGACATCAAAGAAGCTGCAGATACTTTTAACATTAGTGCATTAGCTACTCCTGTTAAAAAATGGTTTTTATGTTTCCCTAAGTATTAACCTGCTAAAACTTGTTGGTTTACAAAATTCTTTAGCAATCAACTTCCACCAAACAAGCCCATTTTGTTTCCTTCGGTATCTAAAAAATAAGCAAAATAGCCTAAATTACTACCATCAATAAAATTTTTAGGAATGATATATTGTCCTTCTTCTACTTTATTTTTGATTAATGTTTTGCTCACTAATATTTGTCCACCATTGGCAACAATTTTTCTTTCTAAATCGCTAATAGAAGGATCTCCGTCAAAAAATAAAACTACTCCTGATTTTACTTCAGAACCACCAGCATCAACAATAGCACCTGTTATTTGTCCTTCATTTAGCTTAAAAATACCATGTCGAATTCCATTTAATTCTACCAAATTCAATTCAATTCCAAAAACATTGGTATAAAAATTTGTAGCTCGTTTAAAGTCATTAGCAGGGATTTCAAACCAGCGAATGATTTGTTTAAGTTGTTTTGTTTCTTTTGTTTCTTTTTTACAAAGCCATGACATACCTTAAAAGTACGAATAAAAATTACAAATCCAAAATTATAAATTTTAAAAGGCTAACCACCTTCTCCTCCACCATCAAAATTTTCGAAATCTCTTTCAGGTTTATTCTTTTTCTTCTGATTAATTCGATAAGTAAAACTTACCCTAAAATTTTGAGACTGGTGTCGTTGAAATTCACTTTCGGAAACAAAATATTCTCCATAAGAGATACTTCTTCTTTTTCGGGAATTAAGAATATCTGATGCATTAAAACTAAACGTTCCGTTTCCTTTTAACACATCAAATGAAAAGCCTGCATCTAAAGAATAAAAAGCCTTTGTTTCTCCTTGACTCGTTTTTTGAGGAGCTTTGTAATTAAACGATGCTTGTAAGTTCACTTTCTTTTTTATCGCCCATTTTGAATTTAATTTAGTTGACCAAACATAATCGTCACTTTCATACTGAATTCCTGCAAATTCACCATCGGTAATTTCTCTATAAAAATTGAAACTTCCTCTTAAATTCCACCAGGTAATAATTTCATAAGAGCCAGAAAATTCTACTCCAAAAGCTTCTTTAATTCCTAAATTTACTGGATTTCGTTTGGTCATTCCCTGATTATCGGAAGTGGTAATCCACATGATTTGATCGGTAGTATAGCGATAAAAAACGCTAGACAATATAGAACCTTTTTTCCCATTTTTTAAATGCCCAACTTCGTATGAATCAGTAAATTCTGGCGTTAAATTTGGGTTTCCAGAAAAGGTATTTCTGGAGTCGCTAAAACTAAAAAAAGGCAAAAGGTAAAAATGTCGAGGTCGTTGAATTCTTCTGCTGTAGCTTATTTGTAACGAATTTTCTTTTTTTAATTCATAAGAAAAGTGAGTGCTTGGAAAAAAATCGAGGTAATCATTTTTGTTAATTTCATTGGTTGCTGTTAAATTTGTTTGGATATCAGAATATTCTGTTCTTACTCCCAATTGATAAGAAAATTGTTTTATTTTATTACCAAACATTAAATAACCTGCTGACACATTTTCGTTGTATATTAGTTTGTTTTTAAAACCTGGTATTACTTCCCAAGTACTCGTAGTATCATTCAATTGATCTACTTGATAATCATCATCAATTTCCTTTAAGGTCGATTTTAATCCAAACTCTAGTTTACCTTTTAGTACAGGTTGTACATAATCGGTTTGAAATACCCAGTTTTTTGAGCCTTCATTATTAAAAGCTTTTTGCTCCAAATTATCGCTTGCCACATAATTATTAGTTTGGCTAATTGTTGAGTTTTCGTCATCTTCACTAGTTGATTGCTGCACATCAAAAGTTAACAACCTATCTTTTTGCTTAAATGTTTTTCGGTAATTAAAAGCAACATCATAAGATGATTCATATTTATCTTCCAGTTCTTGTCTGTCAACTGTTTGAGTTGCTATATCTAAATTATTAAAATCAGAATAGGTTAAATTGGTTTCGTTGGTTCCATTTCCTAAACTATAATTTCCAGAAATGGTAAATGAATTGTACTGATTAATAAAAACCTCTGTACCCAATCTAAAATTATTATTCAAATTTATTCCTACAGTTTTTGAATCGCTGCTGTAACTAAAACTGGTGTCGGGGTAAGTAAATTGCTGATTTGATTTGCTATTACCTGGAGATTCGTTATAGCTAACTCCATAACCTGTAAAAACACTAAAATTTTTGCGTTTTAAGGTAATGTTAAATCCTCCTCCAAAATTATTAGGATAGCCAAAGTTGACATCCACTGCACCATTTATTCCTTCTCTTTTATCTCTTTTTAAAATAATATTAATAATTCCTACTTCCCCTTCTGCATCATAACGTGAAGATGGGTTGGTAATCACTTCAATTTTTTCAATTTGACTTCCTTGTAATTGTTTTAGTGCTTGTGAAGTGCTGATACCAGTCATTCCCGATGGTTTTCCATTAATAAGAATCCTCACGTTTCCACTACCTCGTAAACTTACATTTCCCTCTATGTCAACATCTACAGAAGGAACTTTATCTAATATTTGAGTAGCATCAGCTCCTTGATTGGTAACATCTTTATCTACATTGTAAATTCTTTTATCCAAATCTAACTCCATCAGGTTTTTGTCTTCCACCACATTAAATTCATCTAAATTTTTAACCGAAGGCGTTAATTTTATTTTCTTTAAATCCACATCTTTATTTGTTATCACAATGCTACTGATGACTTTACTTTCGAAACTTAAAAAAGAAATTTGAGCATAATAATTTCCTGGAGGCAAAGGGATGGTAAACTTTCCATTAATTTCTGTGGCACTTCCTTTTACGTAACTGGAATCTTTTGAGTTAAAAACACCAATCGCTACATAAGGCAAACCTTCGTTTTTTTCGTCTAATATTTGACCAAAAAGGTTGACAGAAAGTGCATTTTTTTGTGCAAAACAGCTAACAAAGAGCAGAAACAATAGTATGGATAATAAACTGTTTTTCAATTTAAAATAGAATAGCGTTCAAAAATAGTTATCTTATAGGAAGAACTCTCTTAATTTATGTTAAAAATGGTTAGTGAAATCGAATTATACATTAAACCGAAAGTGCATAATGTCTCCATCTTTCACAATGTATTCTTTTCCTTCAACACCTAGTTTTCCTGCATCTTTACAAGCTGCTTCAGAGCCCAACGTAACAAAGTCATTAAATTTAATGACTTCTGCTCTAATAAATCCTTTTTCAAAATCAGTATGAATTACACCAGCCGCTTGAGGGGCAGTCATTCCTTTATGTATTGTCCAAGCACGAACTTCTTTAACTCCAGCCGTAAAATAGGTGTCTAAATTTAATAAACGATAAGCTGCTCTAATTAAAAAGTTTACTCCAGCTTCTTTCAATCCCAAATCATACAAAAACTCTTGACGTTCTTCGTAAGTATCTAACTCAGCAATGTCGGCTTCAATTTGAGCCCCTATCATTATTACTTCAGCATTTTCATCTTTCACATTTTCTTTTACTTGCTTAACATAGTCATTTCCAGATAACACTGAATTTTCATCAACATTACAAACATATAAAATAGGTTTGTTTGTTAATAAATACATGTTTTTAATAACTGCTTCCTCATCTTTTGTAACTTCAACAGTTCTGGCAGATTTGCCTGCATTTAAAGCATCAACGTATCGTTGAAGGACATCGGCTTCTTTCACAGCACTTTTATCTCCTGTCTGCACTTTTCTTCTCATGCCTTCTAACTTTTTCTGAACAGTTTCTAAATCTTTTAACTGCAATTCTGTATCAATAATTTCTTTATCTCTAACTGGGTTAACTGTTCCATCAACATGCACTACATTCGCATCATCAAAACATCTTAACACATGAATAATAGCATCTGTTTCTCTGATGTTCGCTAAAAATTTATTCCCCAATCCTTCTCCTTTACTTGCACCTTTAACTAAGCCTGCAATATCAACAATCTCAATAGTGGTGGGCAAAACTCTTTCGGGATGAACTAACTTTTCTAGTTGTTCTAACCGATCGTCTGGAACAGTAATTACGCCTACATTGGGTTCGATGGTGCAAAAAGGAAAATTTGCAGCTTGAGCCTTTGCGTTCGACAAACAATTAAACAAAGTAGATTTTCCTACGTTAGGCAGCCCAACTATACCACATTTTAATGCCATATTTTTTTTTATTTTTAGCGGGCAAATATAAGGTATTAAATTGAATAGTTACTAACAATTAAGAAGTGAAAATATAATGGTAATTGAGCAAAATGCTAACTAATCTTTTACTTAATTTTGTCATTAACAACGGAATAATTAACAAAAAAATGGCAGGAGAAAGTAAAGCACAATTAGTAATCTATAATATTTTAAACCCTTTTATTCAATTGATGTATAAATTAGGGGTTACCCCTAACATGATTACTTCTTTTGGGTTATTCTTAAATATTGTAGCTGCAATTCTTTTTATTATTGGAGCCGAACAGCCAGACCGAACAGATATGACTTATGTGGGTTGGGGTGGATTTACTATTCTTATAGCTGGGCTTTTTGATATGATGGATGGTAGATTGGCAAGAATCGGAAATATGTCCTCTAAATTTGGTGCTTTTTACGATTCTGTAATAGATCGTTACAGTGAATTAGTGATGTTTTTAGGCATTTGTTACTTTCTAATTTCTCAAAATTATTTTATGAGTTCTTTATTTGGTTTTGTTGCCTTAATTGGTTCCATGATGGTAAGTTACACCAGAGCACGAGCTGAAGCTTTGGGAATTGATTGCAGTATAGGCATGATGCAACGACCTGCCAGAGTAGTCACTATTGGTATGGCAGCCATGATTTGTGGCATTGTTCATTTCTTTTTCGGACCTTATATATTTCATTTTCCTAACACTAATTTTACAATTTTCGAAACAGTTTCTATCTTTACTTTGCCTTTAACATTTGTTTCTATTATGGCTAACATCACAGCAATACAACGATTGCTCCATTGCAAAAAAGAAATGTTAAAAATAAAGTAACTATTCAGCAGTATTTTTGAACCACATAGATACATAGGTTTTAGCATTAAAAGTAAACATAGAAGCTTTGCTTTACTTAACTTATTCTATGTTTAAAATTCTTGCCTATGTAATAACTAATCCAATAATATAACTATGTATCTATGTGGTTTATAGTTTTGTAATGATTTTTTTATTACTATTTTTTTTCTTATTTTATTGTTTTTGATATAGAACGCATTTAGCTACTGAGTAGTTACAAAATAAGTAATTCAAAAAATTAACCTCGTTTTTTCTGATTAGCTAACCATTTATAATAGTTTAAAAAATGTATTTTTAAATCGTAATGAATTGCTATATTTGTCCTCTTAAATTTTAAAAATTAAAACTAAAAAAAATGAGTAAAAACATAGCAAGTGCCAAAGGAAAATTAGGAATTCTTTTACCTGGTATGGGTGCAGTAGCAACAACAGTTATTGCTGGTGTACTTGCAGTAAACAAAGGAATTTCTAAACCAATAGGTTCAACGACTCAAATGGGTACAATTCGGTTGGGTAAAAGAACCGACAATAATTCTCCATTAATTAAAGATTTTATTCCATTAGCTAATATAAAAAATGTAGTTTTTGGTGGTTGGGATATTTTTGATGTAAACATGTACGAGTCAGCTCAAAATGCAGCTGTTTTGGATAGATACCTGTTAGAACAATTAAAACCTGAATTAGAAGCTATTCGACCAATGAAAGCTGTTTTTGATAATAAGTACGTTACTCGATTAAACGGAACATATATTAAAAAGGCAAAAAATAAATTTGAATTAGCCGAAGCGTTAAGAAAAGATATTAGAGATTTTAAGGCAAAAAATAAATGCGATAGGTTGGTGATGGTTTGGACAGGTTCTACTGAAATTTACATCAAACAATCAGCCGTTCATAAAACAATAGAAGCCTTAGAAAAAGGAATGAAAAACAATGATCCTAACATTCCTTCTAGTATGTTATATGCTTACGCAGCAATTAAAGAAGGTGTTCCTTATGCTAATGGTGCTCCAAATTTATCAGCCGATATTCCTGCATTAGTAAAGTTGGCTAAAGAAAATAAAGTACCAATTTGTGGTAAAGATTTTAAAACCGGTCAAACCTTAATGAAAACTATTTTAGCTCCTGGTTTAAAAGTTAGATCTTTAGGTGTTGCTGGTTGGTTTTCTACTAATATTTTAGGAAATAGGGATGGTGAAGTTTTAGATGACCCAGCTAGTTTTAAAACCAAAGAAGTTTCAAAATTAAGCGTTTTAGATAGCATCTTTGAACCAGAAAAGAATCCAGATTTATACAAAGATTTATATCATAAAGTACGAATTGATTATTACCCTCCTCATGGAGATAACAAAGAAGGTTGGGATAACTTAGATATTTTTGGCTGGTTAGGCTATAGAATGCAAATAAAAGTAGATTTTTTATGTAGAGATTCTATTTTAGCAGCTCCACTTGTGTTAGATTTAGCAATTTTCTTAGATTTAGCAAAAAGAGCAGAAATGTGCGGTGTGCAAGAGTGGTTATCCTTTTTCTTTAAATCTCCACAAACTATTAAGCCAGAATTATTGCCAATCCATGATATTTTTCAGCAAGAAATGAAGCTAAAAAATACGCTACGCCATTTAAATGGTGTAGAATTAATTACTCATTTAGGATTAGATTACGAAGATTAATTATTTAAAATAAAACAAAGGCTGTTGCCAAAAGCAACAGCTTTTTTATTTTTACCAAATGAGATTCATCTATCTTTTTTTTGTGACGGTTTTTGGTGTTGGTTATTCGCCAATAGCTCCAGGTACTGCTGGTGCAATTGTAGCATGTTTTAGTTTGTGGTTTTTTGAAAAATTCAACCTCATTTCTACTACCTCTTCCCCATTTTTATTTATTAGTTTAATCGTTATCACCACCATTTTAGGAATTATTGCAAGCACTCAATTAGAAAAAGAATTGGGTAAAGATGCTTCTATTATTGTAATTGATGAAGTTATAGGCATGTGGATTACCATGTTATTTGTTCCGTTTACTTGGTTAACAGTTTTGATTGGTTTCATTTTATTTCGTTTTTTTGACATTGTAAAACCTTTTGGTATTAAAAAAATGGAAAACTTAAATGGTGGACTTGGAGTGATGGCAGATGATCTATTGGCTGGTATTTATTCAAATATTTTATTACTAATAATTGTTCGTTTTTTATGAGAAAAGATTATTGGTTATCTAATTTATTTAGACATCAAATAGCTGGTATAGTAGCTACGTTAGCCGATTTTGGGGTACTAGTTATACTCACTGAAGTTTTTCATATTTGGTATGTATTCTCTACCACATTAGGTGCATTTGCTGGAACTTTAATTAACTTTTTTATCTCTAGTTATTGGGCATTTTCTGGATCAAAAAATAGTTTAAGAAATCAAATGTTTAAGTATTCGATAGTTTCTATCGGTAGTTTAATACTCAATACTTCCTTTGTTTATTTATTAACAGATTGGCTTCTTATCGATTACAAACTATCAAAATTAGTTACATCAATTGCAATTGGCTGGTTTTACAACTTTTTATTAATGAGGTACTTTGTTTTTAAAAAGTAACTACTATTCGTCTTAAAATTATATGAGTTCGATATAATAAAACGATGTCTGTTTACCTACGGTGATACTTCGTGGTGTGTGAAAATCTGTAAGATTTTTGTATCGAAAACAACTCGTTTTGTCCATTTCAATACAAATTTTCTCCGAAAATTCAACATGACAAAACTAACAATATAACTGCTTATATCGAACTCACGTTAAAATTGATTGATACTAAAAACGCCTAACTTGTATAAGTTAGGCGTGTAAATATTTTTTTATCGCATTGGTCCTTCATGAGGTGGAGGTCTTTTACCTTCTGGCTTTTCTCCTTTATGATCTTTTATTTTTTGAAGTAAGTCTCGTTTAAAATCTTGGTCTGCTTTGTAAAGTTTTGCTACTTTTTTAATAGGCAAAACTGCTTTAAACTTAGCGTGATATTCTTTTTGAATGTCTAACTCTTTTTGTCGAAGATCAGTATGTGAATTGACCATTTTTTCTACCTCAGCATCGCTCATTTCATCAATAGAAATACCCTCTTTATTGAGTGTTCGCATATCTTTTCGAATGCCTTCCATTTTATCATCAAATTCGTTGTAAATAGGCCAAAACTGTTGTGCTTCTTCACTTGTGAGCGATAACCTTTCCGTGATATAACCAATTTGCATGGCTTTAATTTTTTCTTTATTTGGCTTTCCTCCTTTTTCTGGTTGTCCAAACACAAAATTGGTGGCAAGCAGTGCTAGGGTAAAGGTTGCTATTTTTTTAAATGTTTTCATAATTCAAAATTTAAATTAATAATTGCGAGCTATAGCTCATCTATAATTGAATTGATATCGATATCGTTTTCTATTAAATAGTTAATGTATTCATCGGTAGTTGATGTTGCTTTCTCTTCATCTAACACTTCGGAGTAAGCGTCATAAACTAAATAATCATCAATTTTGATGTATTCTTCATTGATGATGAGGTTACTTATTTGTTCGTTGGTAAGCTCAGTTTCGATGGTGTTACTGTTTAAATAAAATAGCACTATTAAGATGACAGCTAACGAAGAAGCAGGAATTAAAAAATGTTTTAAGAAGTTGTTGAAAGAAAAATTGAAAAGTTTGCTATTCAAACTTCTATTAACAATCACTTCAGGCAATATTTCAAAATAGTTCGGAGGTGTAGAAAAATTGTTTTCCTTTTTAATTTTTGAAAGAAAAGGAGCTATATTTTTTAAATTTTCCTCTATGTTATTGTCGTTTTCCATGTGTAGTTAAGACTATAATTTTTTAATAAGGTTTAATCTTCTTTAATATAATTTTCAATTTTTTTTACTGCGTGATGATAAGAAGCTTTTAGTGCTCCAACAGAAGTAGATAAAATTTCAGCCATTTCTTCATACTTCATTTCCTCATAATATTTCATGTTAAAAACCATTCGTTGTTTTTGAGGTAATTTTAAAATTGCCTGCTGTAATTTCAATTGAATTTCATCACCTGTATAAAACTCATCACTTTCTATTGCTTGAGCTAATTCTCGCTCAACATCAACCATCGGAATGAAAAAACGCTTTCGCTTATTACTTAGAAATGTAAAAGATTCGTTGGTCGCAATACGGTACAACCAGGTGTATAATTTTGCTTCTTCTTTAAAATTGATTAAACCTTTCCATGCTTTTATTAAGGTAATTTGGACAACATCATCTGCGTCTTCATGCACAATAACCATTCTTCTGGTATGCCAATAAAGTTTTTTTTGATACTTTCTAACAATAAGATTATAGGCATAATTTCGAGAACTTTCGTCCCGAAACATACTCAATAACTTTTCGTCAGAATAATGCTCCATATTTTTAAACTAAAAATCCACTAACCTTTAAATTAGTGGATTTATGTTTTATTTATTCTAGTCAAATTACTTTCTTGATATGGCTTTTTCAGCTGCTTTTACAATAGCTGCTGCATTTAATCCATATTTTTCCATTAATTGTTCTGGAGTTCCACTTTCCCCAAAAGAATCATCTACAGCAACATATTCTAGTGGCATATGGCGATTTCTACTTATCAATTGAGCAATGCTATCACCTAAACCTCCATTTATCATATGTTCTTCTGCTGTAACAACACATAATGTTTTGTTGACAGAAGTTAAGACTGCTTTTTCGTCTAAAGGTTTAATGGTGTGAATATTTATTATTTCTGCACTTATTCCTTTTGTTGCTAATATTTCAAAAGCTTGTAATGCTTCCCATACTAAATGTCCAGTTGCAAAAATACTTACGTCTGTTCCTTCTTGTAGTTGAATGGCTTTTCCGATAACAAAAGGTTCGTTCATAAATACAGGAACTTTTGGTCGTCCAAAACGAAGATAAACAGGACCAACATGTTTAGCAATTGCTTTGGTTGCTGCTTTGGTTTGGTTGTAATCGCAAGGATTAATTACCGTCATTCCTGGAAGCATTTTCATCATGCCAATATCTTCAAGTACTTGGTGAGTTGCACCATCTTCACCTAAAGTTAATCCTGCATGGGATGCACAAATTTTTACGTTTTTGTTGGAGTACGCCACCGATTGTCTGATTTGGTCATAAACCCGGCTAGTAGAAAAATTAGCAAAAGTTCCTGTAAAAGGTATTTTACCACCAATAGTCATTCCTGCTGCTAGACCAATCATATTTGCTTCAGCAATACCAACCTGAAAAAATCGCTTAGGGTTTTCTTTGGCAAATTCATCCATTTTAAGTGAACCAGTTAAATCGGCACAAAGTGCTACCACATTTTTGTTTTCTCGTCCTAATTCAGCTAAGCCATCGCCAAATCCTGAGCGAGTATCTTTTTGTTCGGTAAACGTATATTTTTTATTCATGGCTATTTATTTTTCTTCCAAAGTATTTATGAATACTTCGTATTTCATTTTAAAATTTTACTTGAGTTGATGAACCTGATTTTATTTTAAATCTATTTTCCTGTGTATAAATTACCTGTTTAACATTTACCCCTCTATAAATAGCGATATAATTACCTGGTTGTAAGATAATTGTTTCTCTATCGAGAGATGGAGAAACGTTACAAACCCATTCCAATTTATTGTCATTTTCTAAAAATATACTCGTCACTCCTTTGCTAGGAAGATAAAAAAGTGCAACGCCTGGCTCTGGAATAAAGACTTTGGTAGTATGGCTTTGTTTAATGTTTACATTATTGACATACATTCTTGGTAAGGTTAAAATTTCCAAATCATAATCACCAGTAATGTATTTGGTTACTTCTTCAAAATTTTGGACATAAAGGGTGTTCATTTTACCTGATTGCCTAACAATGCATTTTAAATCTTCGTATTCATTTAATCCGCCCATTTCTAGTTTTAATAAACCTTGTGGAGCATCTAAAGCAATAACATTATGTTTTCCTGGTAGTATGGTAATGTCACTTTTAGAAATTTGAGGTAACGTATGAACTACTAAATCGTACTTAAAAACAGGGTCTAAAGGAATCGTATCTGGTTCTCCTTTATAATTGATAGTATGGATAAAGTTGTATTTTATTGCTTTAGAGAAGTTGTCGTAAAAAGTCATGTTAACATCAGTTTCGGTGGGGTAGCCAGCAGCATCTAATAAATTAACTTGAACGGTGGTATTGTTCATCGCTTGTGAAATCACAACATTTAAAACATTTCTAAAAGATTCCTCATTATTAGTTTCGTAAAAAGTACCTACACATTTAAAAGCCTCAATAGTTTCTATATCCAACCCCATTCCAATAACAAAAGGTTTCAAGGTAACTCCATTTTTTTGAAGTGCTAAAGCTACTGCACAAGGATCTCCATCACATTCCTCAATTCCATCTGTTATTAAGATAATAATGTTTCTACAATTCGTACAAATTGGAAAATCGTTTTTTGTTTGTTCTAGCGAATAAGCAATAGGTGTAGTTCCTTGAGGATACAAACCTTTCAGTTTTTCCTTAATTTTATCATAATTGTTGATACCGAAAGGAACTTCTAGCTTAGTGTCCTCACAACTTCTATTTCCTGCTGCAACTGAATATTGGTGCCCATAAACTCGTAATGCAACTTCTAAGTTTTCTATGGATTTTAAACTATCCATAATGTTACTCATCAAACGAGTTGCAACTTGCATTTTTTGTTCTTTATCCCATTTTCCTAACATACTTTGAGAGGCATCAAGTACAAAAAGAATTCTAGTTTTTGGTTGAGTTTGAGAAAAGGAATTCGTTGCCAATAGTAGAAATGTGGCTAATAGTAGGTGGTTGATATGTTTTGTTATAAAGTTCACAGTGTTCAGTCTGCAGTGTTCAGTTTGCAGTCTTCAAAATTTCATTTATATTTTTCAGGATTATTAATCATGTGGTTTAAAAGTTTACCAATTTCTAATGATTTTTTAATTTTATCATCATAAGTTTTTTTATCAATATATTCACAAGCTAAAGAAAAATCGAGCCAAACTTGTGTTTCAGAGTTTTCC
>CAYHWX010000012.1:3732-50055 GCA_964360245.1 uncultured Vicingus sp. | reverse complement strand
TTTTTCTGGATAATAAAATCTCAATTCAACATTATTAATTTCATGATATATTTTACCATATCTAATTTTCTTAACAGAATCATTAGGTTCTTCGCACAAAATAGAAACTTTTTTAAAATTTAGAGATTTCAAAAAAGTATATTGTTTATTTATGTCAATTTCTGCTGGAGTATTTCCAAAGAAATTTAAATCGCCTCCAAAAAGCATAATCTCATCCTTGTCCGCCATTGCAGTGAATTCATTAATAATTGGATCCAATTCAACAATTTCATAAATGGACTTGACTACTAAATATTTTTTAGTGAAAAAAAATAATGCAATGCTAAATACCAGTGTCAAAGACGACACAATAATTGCATACAAATTAAATGGTTTGAAAAAATCATTCCAATAAAAGATGTAGGCAAAAATTACCGCTAATACTGCTATGCCGGAAAATAAATAAAAAACTCTATGTAGATTATTTTCTGATTTAGAAGCTAATAATTTACTTCTCAATGCTCCAAAAAATGCGCCTGCACCCATTGAAGCTGTAGAAGTCAAAATTGCTAAAATGTATTTAAATTCCATCATCTATTTTTTTGTTTAAAAGTTTCTATCAAAATAGCTATTTCATTTTTTGGCACTCGATCATTTATTATTGAATAAAGCTCTAATTTCTCCAACGCTTCATTACCAGTAATAATATTTTTTTCAAATAATTCCTTAATAATCCATAATGACCCTCTCACCTCTAGTTTTCTACGTTTAATTTCATTTCTAAGAGATTTATCAGCACTTAACACAATTCCTTCTGTTCGGATAGCAAATTCCAGTACTGAACAATCTGTAAAACTCAACCCTTTACATTCATTATATATTTCTTGTATTGATTCATATTCACCATTATTATCTACATTTAGTTTGCCACTATTAACATACTTATTTACCTCTAATATTTGTTCCTCATCTGTGACTTCAAATAAGACATATTCTGTAGTGTGAACATCTAAATCCAACTTAAAAAAAGAATCCATCAATTCCAAATCAATCAAATCAAATAGGATGCAGGAATCTTTTATGATAATCTTTTCACTAGTTAACATCTGAAGTTAATTTTCTGAATTCATTAGTTGATAGATTACATAAAGAGGCTGCTTTACTGTTACTAATTAGAGCTTCGGATAAAGCTCTATTAATTAGTTGCATAAAATTATTGGATCTTTCAACACCCTTATATTCTCCAGGTTCATTTTTTTGACCATAAGTTTTACTCATAAAAACCATCCACCTTCTATAGTAGTTATCATTGATAATATCAATTTTCTTAAGACGATGGACAATTGCTCTTAACGAAATTCCATAATATTCCTTTATATTGATGAGTTCATTTATTTTTATATAAGTTCTTTTATTTCCTCCTATCATTTGAAGCAAGTTTTTTCTAGGAAGCAAAAAACAACTAGAAAAATAGTGGCAGTATTCTTCTTCTAATCGTTGATTAGCCTTAATTTCATCACTCAAGATTAAAAGTAAATGTGCTAACTCATGTATAATAGTAAACCTTATTCGTTCAATTGATTTGTCTTTAGTGTTAATCATTACGAGAGGAATGTTATTATCGGTAATGGTCGAAAATCCATCAATTTCATCAACAGTATTTATTAGAAATATTTTAATTCCTCTTAATTCCAGCATTTCTACAATATTAGCAATGGGATTAAGTCCTAATTCCCAATATTCTCTTAATATTAATGCCGCTTTTTCAGCATCTTCAAAACAATTAATAGGATGATTTTTCAAAGGGTTAGAAAATTTATAATCTATTGCTAAAATTGACTCCACTTCTAAATAACGTTCTAGATAATTTCTTGTTTTTTCTACAATAGCTTCTTCGTCCTTTTTTGCTAAATTCATTTTTTTTCTAAATGAGATTTGTCCTAATTCAGCTGTTTCCTTTTTAAGGAAATAATCAGGTTTTACATCTAAAGCTCCTGATAGTGAAATTAAGACCTCTGAAGTTGGGTTCATCAGACCAATCTCGTACTTATTCAGAGATTGTTTGGTAACCTTGTTCTCTAGCTTATCGGATAAATTTTGCAAAGACATACCTGCCATTTTTCTAGCTAGTTTTAATCTAGTACCAAATACAGAAGTTTTATTTTTAGTGTCCATTACATTTTATTTAGTTGACAAATATAATTATTTTATTCGTTTTGTCAACCATTTATTTCAATAATATCACTTTATTATTGATAAATTACAAATTGCATTAATGCTAGCAACTAATACTTCCTGCTAAATCTTCGCGCTTGCAATATGCTCCTTTATAGGCGTTGGCGGGACAAAAAATTGATATACATTCAATAGTTGGTTCAGAATCAGTATTATAGGGTTTGCAAACTTTACATGGTGTAAAAAAAACAGCTTTTTCTACAGTTGTTTCAATCTTACTTTTAGTTAAATATTTACAATTAATCTTATGGTATTTAGTACCATTAGTTGCAGTATAAACTGTGGTGGTTGTAACCTGTGCGAAAGCACTAATACTTAATGTAAATAAAAATACGATAAGTAACCTTGCCATAGAATAATTGTTTAGAAACAAAGTAGTAACTAATTATTCATTTTTAAGTGAGTCAATTCACTCTATTTTCAATTATTATTGTAAGTCTTTTAACTTATACGGATATATTGTTTTTATC
Organism: uncultured Vicingus sp.; assembly: GCA_964360245.1. Classification (GTDB taxonomy): domain Bacteria; phylum Bacteroidota; class Bacteroidia; order Flavobacteriales_E; family Vicingaceae. The sequence goes on along the minus strand of CAYHWX010000012.1, from coordinate 47,371 downwards.
CAAATCGTTTATTTCTTACTTTTAAAAAATGAAGCCCGATTTATTAAAAATAGTAGAAAAGAATATAGGAAAAATTGTCACCATTATTCTTAAGGATAATAAATCTATAAAGGCAAGAATAATAAAAATTGATATTTTAAATAAAAATGTAATTGTTGCTACAATCAATAAAAAAACAGAAACCAACGATGCTGATTTAGAATTAAGCAATCATATTTCTAACCAAGCAGAAATACCGTTTAATTGGATAAAAGGTATCGGGTGATCTTTATAAAAAACTAAAAAAATGATTATTCATTTATACCTTACCTAAAAACCATTATTTTTAACGGCATATCCAACATAAAACCTAGTGTTAACAGGCTTTTTAGCTTACTATTAATTTAGCGATTATTTCATCCGTTTATGGATATTTATATGCCTTTATGGATATTTTTTACGGTATATTAATGCTAAATAAGTTTGATTTTTTATCTATTTTTTTAGTTTTTTTAAATCGATATTTCCTTTTGTAGTTTACTGTATTTAAATAAATCTTCTTTGATATTTTTTTTGTGTATTAATTACACCAATCTTTTTTAATTACATCTTTTAATATGTTAACTAGCGAAATAATAAATAAAATTAAACTTGGAAAGTAATATCAATTTGGTCCAATTTTAAGAAAAAAATATGGCTCGGTTATTCCAATTAAAATTGAAGAAAATGCTATGGGTGAAAAGTACTTTTTCTGTTTATTTGGTTTAAATAATTTTCTAAGAAATAAGTAATTTCTAATTACGAAGAGAGAATTAATTGTTCGTTTTTTTAGTTTTTTGAATTTACATTTTATTAAATAACATCCGTTAAACATTTCCATGTCTTATTTGGAAAAGTAATGCATGGAAACCTAAATCAATGCCTTGAATAGCTATTTCAAATTCATTGTCATGTAGGGTTTTACCAGATAAAACCCTTTTAAAAACGAATAATGCAAAATTAATCCTTTCGTTAAAAACATTATTTGTAATAATTATCATTTTGGTTTCTGGAAAACTTGATTCTAAAGTAAGATGAAAAACTTTTATAGAAGCAATAGTTTTTTCTACACTTTTTTTGTTCAAAGAAGTGTTATACCAATTTTGTTTTAGTTTTTTTAATTCTTCATATTCTGCTTTGGAATATTTCAACTTATTTATTTTCACTATTTCTTAAACTTAATTTTTTGTACAAAATTAAAACCGTTTTTTATTAATTACATGAGTCTATTCACTCTATTTCATAAAATTTCTTAATTATTTTATAAATAAAAAACCACTAAACGTTAAAATTTAATGGTTTAAAAGTTTGTAAAACCTATTAATTTTTAAAATTAAATGTTCTTTTTACTTCATTATAATTTGTATAATCAATATTTGGGTTTGCTAATCTTGCTGCTGGTGGAACTATAACCATGTAAAAATATTTAGAACTGGATGGTGGAGTTGTTGGAGAATTATAATCTGTATATTGAAATTCAATATATGGATATGTTTGAAATAAAACATTAGCAAAATCGTAATTTTTTTGTGAAACTGCTTCATAATATGGCATTATTTGTTTTCCACTTCCCGACATAACATAACAAACTACTAATGAATTATAATTTGCAGTTAACCAATATCGGTAATATTGTCTTTGATAGGTATTATCATAAGTCCATTCCCATGTATTTACCGTAATATCGAAATTTTGAACATTTGCATTACCATTTGTTCCATTTGTTCCATTTACTCCTGGTTCTCCTTTTTCACCTTCTTTTTTACAACTAATTGTTGCTGATACACCTGCTATTATCACAAGTATTAATAGAATTTTTATTTTTTTCATAATGTTTATTTTTTTAATTTTTCAAATATAATAAAATCATTTTAATTACGGGCGATTACGCCCTATTATTTAGCATTTTCATTCTTCAACTTTGTAGTATAGAAAGTAAGGTTAATGAATCATCTAGAAGAACAAGAATTTTTAAACAAACTTGGACAAAGGCTTAAACATCTTCGTACTGAAAAGGGATTAACGCAAGCTGAATGTGGAATTGATGAAAGAACAATTAGAAGAATAGAGAATACTGGTGAAATATTCAATCCTAGCTTTCTTGTATTAGTAGAAATAGCGAAAGGATTAGATATTTCATTGCCTGAATTATTAAATTTCAACGATCAATAATTTCAGCTTTCATCTCCTACCTTCTTTTGTTTATTCTCAATATAATAATAAACCCCAACTCCTACTATTACTATCAAACCAAGTCCCAACCCAATCTTCCATCCATTTGTACTACCAGTGGATGTTTTAGGTAAATCATTAATTGGTGTTCCAAAAATTTCATCTATGTGTTCCATTTTTATTTATTTTTTAAATTTATTGTTTTTTCTATTTTAACTATATCTTTCTCTATTCTACATATTTTATAATTCTTAATTAATAAGAAATTTGAGGTATACCCATTTGCTACATTCTCATTTTTATGAAGTGATGAATAATTCCTAAAATTTACTCCTATTGCTTCTAATTGGGTGATTTTAAAATCTGTACCATTTTCATCATCAATTGGTAGTTGATTAAAAATAGAAACATTTTTTTCTATTCCAATTTTCTTCTCTTCCTCAGGAGATAATGGAGGTTTTGTGATTATTGCCATTCCATTGTCTTTTTTTTCTACAACAATTGCTTTATTTAATTTTTCAGCATTTATAATAGTTTCAGCTTGCTTATTTAATCGCCTTTTTTCATTGTAATGCCTAGTTGCGTGATCTGGGCAACAGTAGTCCTGGCTTAAGTGAGGTACAAGATGCCCTTCCCCACAATAGGGACATATTCTGTACCTATCAGACGATGGGTCTAATTTTGGTATATTTTTATAATTTTCTGTTGGTTCCATGTTTTTTAGTTTTTTAGTTTTTTAGTTGGTTGTTTTAATCATATTATTTTCCAATATATTCAGTATTTCCTGCTTTGGGTAATAGTAGGTTTTGCCAATAAAGGAGTACGGTATAACTCCTAGTTCACGCATTGATTTTAGTTTATTATCAGAAACCTTTAATAATTTCTTGACTTCACGGGTTCTTAGGTACTCTGTATTATTAGTAGAAATGCATTTTTGTTCTAATATAACCTCAATAAGAAAAGTCTTTAATCTTTGCTCAAAAGCCATTAGATCTTCAATGGTAAGTATGTTAATTGATTTCATTGCTTCAAAATTTGAAGTAAAGAAAACAAAAAGGGTTAATTTCCCCTCTCAATGATTCTCAATTGTTAAATTTTGCTTAAATTATAATTGCTTTCTTCGGATAAAAAATCTATTTCAGCCTTAGCTATAGTTTCTTTTAGTATCTCTTTAAAAGTATCCCGTCGCTTCTTATTTAACTTATCAGATTCATCGCTTTTAGCGTATGATAACTTAGATGCAAAATGCTTCAATGCTGTGTATTCACCATTCATTAGAATTTCAATATTTTGGTTTAGTACTTCTGCAAACATATAATCCAATACCTTTTTTTCATATCCTGAAAACCATCCAGCTTTTCTAAAAACCTGCATATAAAATGCCAATTCTGCTCCATTCATATTTACTTTTAATTCTCCAATCTTAAGTCCATAGGTTAATCCATTTTCATCATAATCAAAATCCTCATGGTTATCCGGCTCATTCATTTTATTTTCTAGGACAAGTAAATCTATCTTTCTTTTCAACATCTCAAGGAACAATTCTCCAACTTCAATCCTTTTTTTATATTCCAACTCATTTTCTTCTCTCGAGGTGTAAAAAAGTGGTAATTCAGGTTCCGCCAAAATCCTATTCTGTTTTAGCAATAAGACTGTATCAGCCATTTTATGTACTTGTTCATTCAATGTTTCGAGGTTATTATCTTCTTTTAAACTACTTTTTAATTGATGCAAATACGTTTCAGTTTGTTTATTAAATTTAAAATTCTCTTGTTTCGTCCATTCTTCATTTTTAATTATTGGTATAGGAGACCTTGCAAATTCTGATAGCGGAGAATTACTAATTTCTCTAAAAGGTCCTTTTTTGATGTGATATATTATCTTAATAACTAGTTCTTGAATATCCATAACATAAGTATTTATCAATGAAGAATATCAAATTTAAAGATTCCATCTTACTTATTATACTCATCATTCATTTTTTCCCTTAATATTTGCATTTCTTCACCAACACGGAAGTTTTGAATTTTACCATAATGTGCTGTTTGTTTAAGATTTGTATGACCTAACATTTTACTTAAAACTTCCATTGATAATCCGTTTGCTAGTATTACTGTCGTAGCAAATGTGTGTCTAGAAATGTATTGGGTGCAATTTTTATTCACCATTGCAAAAGATGTAACTTCTTTCAAATATTGATTCATTTTTTGATTACTACGATGAGGTACTAATAGTTTTTTTAATATACACTCAGTATGCTCTTTATATTTTGCAATAATTTCTTCGGCTTTAGGCAATAGAGGAACATCTGATTTGATTCCCGTTTTTTGCCTTTCGGTGATAATCCATCGTGACCCATCATTACCAATATTTATATTATTCTGAGTTAATTTAAAAAGATCTACAGGTGCATAACCTGTATAACAACTAAACACAAAAATATCTCGGACTATTCTTAATCGTTCAGAAGGAAGCTCCACATTTTCAATTCTAGCTAATTCACTCTTAGTTAGGTACAATGCATCCTTTTTTTTAATCTTTTTATCGTACAGTATAAAAGGATCTTTTGCTAGCCATTCATATTTAATAGCCATTCTGATAATTGATCTAAACGACTGAACATACTTTACGGTGGTATTATTTGCAATTAATTTAGTCGATCGTAAAAATGCATCAAAGGAATCTATGAATTCAAAATTTAAACTATTCAATCCAATATCCACCAATCCATAATTAATCTTCATGAATTCATAAACATGATTTCTTAGGGTCATGTACTTGCGAAGCGTTTCAGGAGCTTTGTTTCCTGTTTTCACCATTGGTGCGTATATTCGGTGATGTTGATCGAACAAATCGGATAACATGAGTTGGTCTCCCAAATTTTCACAGTCTCCACTTTGGTAAATTTCTTTTATTTTATTTACGCTAAAGTTGATGTTCTTACTCCTCAGTTTGGTATGTATTTCAAAAAGCTCCTTAACGATTACATCTAATTCATTGCGAATTTTTAGTTCTTTAAGTTCCCTAGTTTTTCGATACTGATTGGTGATTTTCCATCGAATTGGGTCGGCATTTAAGCCAGTGGAAAAAGTAGTAATACTCTGATTCAGGTGGATCTTGGCATATACAGCCAACTTTCCTTTTTCATCTTTTTTATCAGATTTTACGAATAGAATAACTTTCATTGTTTTCATATATATTGTTTTTTTGGTTTCCCATTGTGCAATAAGTACATGAAAAGAGTTAAATAACCTCTCAATGATTCTCAATAGATTGTTTTCAACTCCAATTAAATAAAGGGGTTTAAAGTTTTTCTATAAAAACAGTTACCCTAAATATTAGGGAAACTGTTTAAGAACGCTTTTTTTGATAAATAAGGGGATTTTTGCGATTTCCGGGGGAAACAAAAAAGCCTTTATTATCAAATGATAATAAGGGCTTTGATGATTTTTTCGGAATTTTGCATCCCGAACCAGCGGAGAGACGGGGATTCGAACCCCGGGTACCCTTTTGGGGTACGCTTGTTTAGCAAACAAGTCCTTTCGGCCTCTCAGGCACCTCTCCATTTTAATGGAAGGCAAAAGTAACAATCAATTTTTAATGTAAAGGTAAAACAACTTATTTTTTGTTTTTAAATATGAATTTATCTAAATTCATTTACCGTAACCAATAAGAATATTATATTTGTTAACATCAATTTTTTATCTGAAAACTTAAAATGAAACTCAATTTCACAACAATTTTTTTTATTTTGTTAGTTCTATTTTCTTGTAATGGAGATACCGACTCTAAAACAAAAAAAGTTGATTTTTCCAATAAAAGCGACATTGTTATTAATCATGAGTTGGCTGAAGCAACCATGTTAAACCCCTTTAATTATTCTGATGCTGGTGCAGGAAATATCTTAGCAAACATTTTCTATCCTTTGTTATCAATTGATTATAACACGTTAGAAATTGTGCCTTTAGTTGCCAAAAGCAGACCAGAAATTGAGCTAACAAAAGATGGCGGAATGAGAATAACTTATCAAATCCGACCTGAAGCCACATTTGATGATGGAACGCCAATAACAGCAAAAGATGTTGAGTTTGCTCTAAAAGTAATCTTAAATCCTAAAGTTGATAACCCGAATCAAAAACCTTATTACGAATTTATTAAAGACATCGTTTTTTATGATAATGATGCTCTTAAATTTACTTTTATATGTAACGATGTTTATTTGTTAGCTGAGACCTTTAGCGGTGATTTGGTTTTGCTGCCAAAAAAAATATACGACCCAAAAGGATTAATGAATGAATTTACCATTCGAGAATTGGTAACTAATGCTGAAAAATTAGCATCCAATAAAAAAATAATTGAATTTGCTACTGATTTTAATTCAGAAAAATACCAAAGAGACAAATCATGGATACAAGGTTGTGGACCTTATTTATTGGAAGAATGGCAAACTGGACAAAAAATTGTTTTAAAAAGAAAAGAAAACTGGTGGGGAAATCAATTAAAAGGACAAGGAATGTATTTTAACATTCATCCTTCAAAAATTATTTTTCAAACTATTAACGACGAAACAACTGCTAAAGAAGCATTAAAAGCAGAAGAAATTGATGTAATGAGAGGTATTAAAGCACAAGATTTTAATGAACTGAAGAAAACAAAAAAATTTACTGCTAATTTTAATTATTATACTCCTCCACAAATGGCTTATACCTACCTTGGAATAAACACTAGAAAACCAATGTTTACAGACAAAAAAACCCGACAAGCATTAGCTCATTTAATTGATGTTAATAAAATTATTGATGCAATTGTATTAGGATATGGAACAAAAGCTATTGGACCAATACACCCTTCACAAAAAAAACAATTTAACAACAACATTCAACCCTACGATTTTAATCCAGAAAAAGCAAAAGTTTTATTAGCAGAAGTTGGATGGAAAGATAGCGATGGTGATGGTATTTTAGACAATACCATTGCTGGTGAAAAAATGAAATTTGAAATGTCGTATATCTACAACCAAGGCAACGATGCTCGTAAAGCTGTTGGATTAATGTTTCAAGAAGAAGCAAGGAAAGTTGGTATTACAGTAAATGTGATTGCTCAAGACTGGTCAATTTTTATAGAGAACAGCAAACAACACAACTTTGACATGTACTATGGGGGCTTTATCAGTTCTCCTATTCCGACCGATCATAAACAAATTTATCATACCTCCTCATACAATGGAGGCTCCAATTACACTGGATTTGGAGACGAAAAAACAGATGCTTTAATTGATTCTATAAGAGGAGAAATTGACGAAGATAAAAGAGCTGTACTTAACTATAAATTTCAGGAAATAGTACACGATGAATGTGCACACCTATTTTTATATTACCCCACCGAAAGAATCGCTATTCACAAAAGATTTTCCAATGCAAAAACTTCTCCTTGTCGGCCAGGTTATTGGTTGGGTGGTTTTACTGTTAAATCTTTAGACTCACCCAACTAAAATTAAAATTACTACTCAGCAGATGAATGCATTCTAAATCAGAAACATAAAGCATTACAAAACTATTAACCACATAGATACATGGTTATATGAATGACTTTAAAGATAAAAGTATTACATAGAAAATAATTTTAAACATAGAACTGCCTAAGTAAAGCGAAGTTTCTATGTTTACTTTTAGTGCTAACCTATGTAGCTATGTGGTTAAAAAATAGTGCTGAGTAACTAAAATTAATTAGTTTTATGGTATGTTTTACTACATTTTAAAAAGACTATTAATTTTTATTCCAACGTTAATTGCTATTTCTTTATTAACTTTTATCATTAGCATCAATGCTCCTGGAGACCCTGTAGAAACAATGCTTAATCAAAATGCTAGTGGAGATGGTAGCTCTGTGGAAAAACTCGCGAACGAGAAATCGTATCAAACAAAAAGACACGAATTAGGTTTTGATTTACCTCTTTTCTATTTTTCATTAACTAATGTTACCTATCCAGATACACTCTATAAAATTTCTAAAAAAATACATCGAGAAACGCTGCAAAGATTATCTTATGAGTATGGAAAATGGGAAAATGTATCTGCCTATTATCATGCTTTAAATGCATTTGAAAGCAAATTATATGAAATAGAAATTAATGAAGAAACAACTCTTTATCTTCGAAAATTAAAAGATGCTGTCAATGTATTGTACATAAATTATAGTGAAGAAAAAATGAATGTTGCTATCTCAACTATTGAATTCGATATTTCTAAAAACAAGTCCATCAAAAAACAGTGTGCAAACGAATATTACGATTTTATCAATGCTTACCATCACCTGCTTATCGATAAAGCTGTTGTAAATAAGTATATTCCTGTAATTTATTGGAACGGGTTTAACAATCAATACCACCGATGGATTTCTGGATTTATTCAGGGAGATTTTGGCATTTCGTTTCAAGATAAAAGACCAGTCAGTTCAAAAATAGTTGATGCACTAAAATGGTCGATGATATTGAGTATTCTTTCCATCATTATTGCTTATATCATTGCCATTCCATTAGGTGTTAAATCGGCTGTGGACAAAGGAAAAACTTCTGAAAAATTAATTTCTACTGGCTTATTTCTATTGTATTCGTTGCCAAATTTTTGGGTAGCAACACTATTAATTCAATATTTAGGTGGTGGTGGATTAGGCTGGTTTCCAACTTTTGGTTTAGGTAACCTTTCGGAAGATGCTCCGTTTTGGGACCGTTTTTTCGAAACAGCTTATCATCTTATTTTGCCTTTGTTCTGTTTAACCTATGCCTCTTTTGCTTTTATTTCCCGACAAATGAGAGGTGGAATGTTAGCTATTTTAGAAATGGATTACATCAGAACAGCTAAAGCAAAAGGTCTTCGAAAAAAAGTTGTTATTTGGAAACATGCTTTCAGAAACTCGCTAATCCCCATCATCACCTTATTTGCTAATATTTTCCCATTGGCAATTTCCGGTTCGTTTATCATCGAAATAATTTTTTCTATTCCCGGCATGGGACAATTAACTCTCAGTGCAATTTTTGCAAGAGATTATCCCATTGTATTTACCGTATTAATGTTTACAGCCATCTTAACTTTAGTCGGCAACTTAGTTGCCGATATCCTTTATGCTTATGTTGACCCACGAATTTCATTTGCTACTAAAAAATAACTGGTGAACTTTATCAAATCCATATTATTCAGAACAAAATTGAAAGAAGATAAAACTTTTCATTTTTCTAATGAACGCAAAGATTTTACTGGTCAAGAAAATGAAAGTTATTGGAGAATCGTTCAGCAACAATTTAAGAAAAACAAAATTGCCGTTTGGTCGCTTAGAACAGTTTATTTGTTTGTTATCATTGCAATTTTTGCCGATTTTTTAGCCAACGAAAAACCAATTGTTGCCAACTATAAAGGAGAAATTTACTTCCCAATTTTTAAAGAATATGCTGTTGATTTAGGGCTTTCGGATTGGAATAAAGAATTTGTTAATGTTTCATGGAAAGAATTGGATTATGAATGGAAGATATTGCCTTTAACACCTTATCTTCCAAAAAACATAGATTTCTTAAATACTTCAGTTAGTCCATTTGGCGAACAACAAATAACATCCAAAAAATGGAAACATTGGTTAGGAACTGATGCTTTAGGTCATGACGTTTTAGCTGGAATGATACACGGAACAAGAATTGCATTGTTGGTTGGCATTATTTCTATGGGAATTGCCGCTTTAATTGGAATTTTTTTTGGTGCCATTGCTGGTTATTACGGAGATAATCAACTAAAAATGAGTATTGCTTCCATCTTTTCTTATAGTATTGGATTCATTATCGCCATCTTTTATGCTTTTGGAGCAAGGTCGTATGTGCTTTCAGATGCATTAGGAGCTTCATTTGGAAGTTTTATTGTAGAACTTTTTATCAGTTTTCTTCTGTTTTTTGGAATAATGCTGGTATTTAGGGTTCTATCTTTCTTTTTAAAAAAAATACCTTTTCTTTCTAAACAAGTAACTGTTCCTGCAGATATTATCATTAGTAGATTCATAGAAGTAGTAGTTTCCATTCCTCGTTTATTTTTAATTATTTCTATTGCTGCTATTGTCGCTAAACCTTCCATCTTTATTGTCATGATGATAATTGGTTTAACCAGTTGGACAGACATTGCGAGATTTACAAGAGCAGAATTACTACGTGTTAGAAATCTCGAATACATAGAAGCCGCAAATGCACTAGGTTACAACGGATTTAGAATTATTATAAAACATGCCTTACCAAACGCCTTATCTCCCGTTTTAATTTCAATTGCTTTTGGTATTGCTTCTGCTATTTTAATTGAATCAACTTTATCTTTTATTGGTATTGGAGTTCCTGCAGAAACCATTACTTGGGGTTCTTTATTATCTGCTGCAAGACAAGATGCTGCTGCATGGTGGTTGGCAATTTTTCCAGGTTTTGCCATATTTATTACAGTTACCATCTACAATTTAATTGGTGAAGGATTAACCGATGCAATGAATCCCAAACTGAGAAAATAACATTCTTTTTAGCAAAAAATTATTTAATACTCTTTAACATTTTTTAACAACGCTTAATAGTATTAATATTGCCAAACTACAATACTCTTGGTAACTTTGAACTTATTTTAATAAAACATATGGAAGAAGAATTGCATACTAACAGTCCAATCTCTGCGGCAACTGTTAATACAGACTTAAAAAGTTCTAATATCGATATTAGAGCGTTAAACGAAAAAATTCAGAAAGAAAGTTCTTTTGTTGAATTGCTCACCATGGAAATGGAAAAAGTAATTATTGGTCAAAAACACATGACCGAACGATTGCTGATTGGTTTATTGTAGAATGGACACATTTTACTAGAAGGTGTTCCTGGATTGGCAAAAACGTTAGCCATCAATACCTTGGCAAAAACTATTGATGCGAAGTTTAGTAGAATTCAATTTACACCCGATTTATTACCTGCTGATGTTATTGGAACAATGATTTACAACCAGAAGCAAGAAGCTTTCTCCGTAAAAAAAGGACCTATTTTTGCTAATTTTGTTTTAGCTGACGAGATAAACCGTGCTCCAGCCAAAGTACAAAGTGCACTGTTGGAAGCCGTGCAAGAACGACAAATTACGCTAGGTGAAGAAACTTTTTTATTGCCAGAGCCATTTTTGGTTTTAGCCACTCAAAACCCGATAGAACAAGAAGGAACTTACCCATTACCAGAAGCACAAGTGGACAGGTTTATGCTAAAAGTGGTGTTGGGTTATCCAAAAAAAGAAGAAGAAAAAATAATCATCAGAAATAACATTTCTAAAGAAGGTTTTCCAAAACCTAACTGTGTTCTTCATCCAAAAGACATCCTCAGAGCACGTGAGGTGGTAAAAGAAGTTTATATGGATGAAAAAATTGAACAATACATCATCAACATTGTTGATGCAACCAGGTATCCCGAAAATCATAACTTACCAGCATATAAAAACTTAATTACATTTGGTGGTTCACCAAGAGCAAGTATCAATTTGGCGTTGGCTTCAAAAGCTTATGCGTTTATCAAGCGTAGAGGTTATGTAATTCCAGAAGATGTAAGAGCTATTTGTCATGATGTGTTAAGGCACCGAATTGGTTTGAGTTATGAAGCAGAAGCCGAAAATATTACTGCAGAAGAAATCATCAACGGAATATTAAACAACGTTGAAATTCCTTAGAAGACAGAAGTTGGAAGACCGAAGTTGGAAGATAGAAGTAAAAAAGTAAGTTATACAAATGGAAATAGGGTTTAAGTTTGAAAAATTGATTATTTGGCAAAAAGCGATGGTTTTTGGAGAGGATATTGATGCCTTAACTAAAAAATTTCCAGCTAATGAACTATACAATTTATCTTCTCAAATTAGAAGAGCTGCCGACTCAATAGCCTTAAATATTTCAGAAGGTTCTATAGGTCAATCAACTTTAGAGTTTAAAAAATTTATGGGTTATGCAATACGCTCATTGGCTGAAGTGGTAACATGTTTACATAAAGCATCAAAAAGAAAATATATTTCCGAAATAGAATTTAACCAGCTTTATGAAAACGCTTTTAATCTAATGAACATGATGGTTGCGTTTAAAAAGAAGATTCAATGAAAACGGGTAATTATTTCAAATCTAAGGACTCAGCTAGAGAAGACACTTCTGACTTCGGTCTTCGGTCTTCCAACTCAAATACATCTGAGCTTTTAAAAAAAGTTAGGAAGATTGAAATTAAAACCCGAGGTTTAAGTAGTCAAATCTTTTCGGGCGAATATCATTCTGCCTTTAAAGGAAGAGGTATGGCTTTTAGCGAAGTGCGAGAGTACCAGCATGGGGATGAAATTAGGTCGATAGATTGGAATGTTACTGCTCGTTTTAACCATCCTTATGTAAAAGTTTTTGAAGAAGAAAGAGAGTTAACTGTAATGCTATTAGTAGATGTGAGTGGCTCCAAAGAATTTGGTACGCTAGTCAAAACTAAGCAGGAACTTGCCACTGAAATTTGTGCTGTTTTAGCATTTTCAGCCATCCAAAACAATGATAAAGTAGGCGTTATTTTCTTTACAGATAAGATTGAAAAATTTATTCCACCAAAAAAAGGAAAAAGCCATATTTTAATGATTATTAGAGATTTAATAGACTTTATTCCCGAAAGTAAAGGAACTGATATATCTCAAGCATTAAAATACTTCAACAACGTAATAAAAAAGAGATGTACTGCTTTTTTACTAACTGATTTTGTGACCAATGAAAATTTTGAAAATGCACTTAAAATTGGAAATAGAAAACACGATTTAATAGCACTTCGGTTGTATGATAAAGCAGAAGAAGAACTTCAAAACATTGGATTAGTACCACTACTCGATTCAGAAACTAATAAAATTCAATGGGTAAATACTGCCAGCAAAGAAGTACAAAAAGATTATAAAATTGAAGCGTTAAAAAGAAGAGATTACCTCAATAATATATTTAAAAAATGTGGAGTTGATACTACTAATATTGCGACCAATGAAGATTATGTTAAACCATTAATGGCACTATTTAAAAGAAGAGGAGCGAGATAACAAAGCATTTTATGAAAAAAATATTTTACATATTAATTTTTCTAATTGGAAACTTTTCACTTTCAGCACAAAGCATAGAAGTGAAGGCTTCTATTGATACCAATTTTTTATTAATTGGAGAACAAACACAAATTCATTTAAAAGTTCAGTATCGATTAGATGGAAAACCTATTGCCATAAAATTTCCAGAATTGAAAGATACCATTAATACCAAAGCTATTGAAATCGTTTATTCTTCTGCAGTTGATACTTCTTATCCAGATAAAAATGACCTTTCTTTAGTGGAGCAAACAAAAAAAATAACGATTACATCTTTTGACTCTGGCTACTATGAAATTCCTTATTTCGAATTTATCATTAACAATCAAACCTATCAAACAGGTCCTCTTCAAATTAATGTTCAACCTTTAGCTGTTGATACTGCCAAAGCTATTTTTGACATTAAAGAACCTTTAGATGAGCCTTTTTCTATTATTGACTGGTTAAAAGAAAATTGGGTTTGGATAGCAATTGTTTTGGTGCTAATCATTGGATTTATCATTTTATATAAATACCTAAAAAATAGACCTGAGCCAATTGTTGAAGAAATTGTACCTGAAATTCCTTACTACATTATTACCTTAGAAAATTTAGAAAAATTGAAAGAGGAAAAATTGTGGCAAACTGGAAAAGTGAAACAGCACCATAGTAAAATCTCAGAAATTTTAAGAGAATACCTCGAAAAAAGATATGCTGTTAAAGCTTTGGAACATACCACCGATGAAATTATGCAGAGCTTACGTTTTCTTCCAATTGATGCAGATTTATTGGTCAAGTTAAATCAAACATTAGTTCTGGCTGACATGGTAAAATTTGCCAAAGAACAACCCTTACCCGAAGAAAACGATAAATGTTTAATGAATGCTTTTGATTTTGTGAATAGTACCAAATTGATTATTATACCTAAAGTTGAAAATGCTCAATAATTGGAGAGACATAACATTTGCTAACCCCAACTTTTTTTGGTTGTTTCTCATTATTCCATTAATATTAGTGTGGTATATTTTTCGTGAAAAAAAATTTCAAGGTACAATAAAAGTTACTACTCTTAAAAGCTTTGGAAGCTCACCTAAAGTCGTTTTCAGACACAGTTTATTAGCATTACGTTGTTTAGTAATTGCTGCCCTTATCACAGCTTTAGCCAGACCTCAGACTTCACTAAGTTGGCAAGATGTAACCACCGAAGGTATTGATATTGTTATTGCTTTAGATATTTCAGGAAGTATGCTAGCTGAAGATTTTAAGCCCAACCGATTAGAAGCTTCAAAAGAAGTAGCAATGGATTTTATTTCAGAAAGACCATTCGATAGAATTGGTTTAGTTGTTTATGGAGGAGAAAGTTTTACACAATGTCCATTAACAACAGACCATGATGTTTTATTGAATTTATTTGGTGACATTCATAATGGTTTGATTGAAGATGGAACTGCCATTGGTATGGGTTTAGCAACTGCTGTTAGTCGATTAAAAGATAGTAAAGCTATTAGTAAAGTTGCTATTGTATTAACAGATGGCTCTAATAATTCGGGTGCTATTCCACCAGTTACAGCAGCAGAAATTGCAAGAGAATTTGGAATAAGAGTTTATACCGTTGGTGTTGGCTCTAATGGCTCTGCTCGTATGCCAATGCAAGATCAATTTGGAAGAACAGTTTACCAAAATGTTCCTGTAAGAATTGACGAAACTACTTTAAAAGAAATTGCAAAAATCGCTGATGGGAAATATTTTAGAGCCACTAATAAAGATAAATTGGAAGAAATTTACAAAGAAATTGACCAGTTAGAAAAGTCTAAAATTGAAGTAACAGAATACAAAAATAAATCAGAAAAATTTTGGCCATTTGCATTTCTTGCAGCAGTATTTTTATTGATAGAATTTTTATTAAAAAACATAATATTTAAAGGCATTGTATAGATTTGAACATACTATATTCCTATGGGCATTATTAGTGATTATTCCATTGATATTGCTAGTTTTTTTATTGGTGAATAATTGGAAAAAGAAAAAAATTAAGCAATTTGGAAACAAAGAAATAATTAGCAGGTTAATGCCTAATGTTTCTAAATCCTTACCTATTGTTAAATTTATTTTTTATTCGTTAGCCATGATTTCTTTATTGTTTGGCTTAGCCAATTTGCAATTTGGAACTAAAATAGAAGAAGTAAAAAGAGAAGGTGTTGATTTAATGATTGCATTAGATGTTTCCAATTCTATGTTAGCGGAAGATTTATCTCCGAACAGATTAGAACAAGCTAAAAGAGCCATTTATCAACTAATAGAAAATCTCCATAATGATCGCTTGGGTATTATCGTTTTTGCTGGACAATCTTATGTTCAATTACCCATAACTACAGATTATTCTTCTGCAAAATTGTTTCTAGAAACAATAGGCACCGACATTATTCCTACTCAAGGAACAGCAATTGGTTCTGCTATCGATTTGGCAATGGAATCGTTCGATTTCGAAAATGGCACCAGCAAAGCTATAATTGTTATAACCGATGGTGAAAATCATGAAGATGATGCACAATCAGCGGCTAAAAATGCCACTGCAAAAAATGTTTCGGTACATACTATTGGAATGGGTGCAGTTCAGGGTGCTCCAATACCAATTTATAAAAATGGAAGTCAGGTTGGATTTAGAACAGATAATACTGGTAATACCATTATTACCAAATTAGATGAAAAGATGCTTAGAGATATTGCTTCAGCAGGTAACGGTTCTTATGTGAGAGCCACCAATGCAAATGCTGGACTCAAAATTATTATGGATGAAATAAATAAAATGGATAAGAAAGAGTTTGGAAGTAAATCAATTAAAGATTATGAAGATCGTTTTCAACTTTTTTTAATTGCAGCTTTAATTCTAATCGTTTTAGAATATTTTATACCCAATCGCAAAAGCAGTAAATTAGATAAGATAAATTTATTTGACACTAAATAAATGATGAAATATACACTTTACATATTATTCTTATTATTAACCCTGAATAGCTATTCTCAAGAAGAAAAAAAATACATTAGAGAAGGTAACAAACAGTACGAAAACAAAAAATACGAAGAAGCTGATGCAAGCTATAAAAAAGCTTTAGAAAAAAACAGTCAATCTTTAAAAGCAGATTTTAACCTCGGAGATGCTTTGTATAAACAAAAAAAATATGACGAAGCAGTTCAGCAATTTCAAAAAATAGCAGAAAAAACAACTGATAAAGAGCTACAATCGAAAGCCTATCATAACCTAGGAAATTCGTATTTAGAAGCTAAAAAATATGAAGAAAGTATAGCTGCCTACAAAAAATCATTACGTAATAAACCCGTGGATGATGAAACGAGGTATAACCTTTCTTACGCTCAAAAAATGCTTCAAAAGCAACAAGAACAGAAAAAAAAGGATGAAGAAAAAAACAAAGACAAGGATAAAAAAGACGAACAAAACAAGGACAAGGATAAAGACAAAGATAAAAAGGACGATCAAAACAAAGACAAGGACAAAAAGGATGACAAGAAAGATGAGGGTGAAAAAAAAGAAGAACAACCTAAGCAAAATCAACTCTCAAAGGAAGATGCTCAACGCATGTTGGATGCTTTAAACAATAAAGAAAAAGAAGTGCAAGCTAAATTGAAAAATAAAAAAGTAAAAGGACAAAAAGTTGTTATTGAAAAAGATTGGTAAAAAAGTAATTGATAATTGATAATTGATAATTGATAATTGATAATTGATAATTGATTAATAATTAATGTTGAATTTTGAGTGACAAAATAAAATGCAAAGAATAATAAAACATATCAGCATCACTTTTGTACTGCTTTTTGTAGTAATAATTTCTTTTGCTCAAGAGGTTCAATTTACTGCAGAGACTAGTGCTAATGATGTAAAAACTGGAGATCGTTTTCAAATTCAATTTACAGCAAATACGACTATCTCTAATTTCACTCCTCCTAACCTTTCTAATTTCAGAGTATTATCTGGTCCCAACCAATCCACCAATATGTCGTGGGTAAATGGAAAAACTTCTTCTACTATTTCTTACAGTTATGTCTTAATGGCTGTAAAAGAGGGCGAATTTACTATCGAACCAGCTAAGGGTACTGCTAATGGAAAAACTTACGCCACCAATCCTATCACAATTACTGTTGGAAAGGGAGTGAAAGTTCAGCAAAATACAACTCAAGACAATAACAACGCTGCTAAAAAAGAAAGTAGCTCGGAAGATTTATACATTAAATCATCTGTTAATAAAACCAATGTTTACCAAGGCGAACAAATAATTGCTACCTATCAATTGTACACCAGAGTAAATATTGCTGGAAATGAGCTGGTAAAAAATGCCGACTTAAATGGTTTTTGGAGCCAAGAATTCGATTTAGGTCAATCGCAATGGAAACAAGAAATTATTGGTGGTTACCGTTGGAATGTAGCAACAATCAGAAAAATTATTCTTTTTCCACAACGTTCTGGTGATTTAGAAATCGACCCCTTAGAAATGAAGTTTATTGTTCAGCAAAGAGTTGCTAGTGGTGGACAAAGTGTTTTTGATCAATTTTTTGGCAGAGTAGAAAATGTAGAATACAATTTAAAAAGTAAACCAATAAAAATTCACGTAGTTCCATACCCTACTCCAACTCCTGTTGGATTTAAAGGAGCTGTTGGAACTATGGAAATGAAAATGAATGTTTCGGCTAATGAAGCAAAAGCCAATGAAGCAGTCAACATTAAAATTAAAATAACAGGAACTGGAAACATTAATTTGATAGAAAAACCAGAAATAATTTTTCCTAAAGATTTTGAAACTTACGACCCAAAAGTAAATGACAATATTAAAACATTAGCCACCGGAGTTTCTGGCAGTAGAGAGTTTGACTTTTTGGTGATTCCAAGACACCCAGGTCAGTTTAAAATTGACCCCATTACTTTTAGTTACTTTAATCCAGCAACAAAAAAATACAGTACCATCACTACTGAACCTATTTCGATTAATGTTTTAAAAGGAGATGGAAACGCCTCCGGTAACATTGTTTTTTCTTCTGCCAATAAGGAGGACATTCAAGTATTAGGTGAAGATATTCGATACATTCACACCCATAACCTTCATATTTTACATTCCAATGAAAATTTTTATGGAAGTTGGAAACTATACTCCTTGTTGTTATTGGCTCCATTTTTATTCCTTTTCGCATTTATCTTTAGAAATAAAATAAGAAAAGCTCAAGGTGATATCGTTCGAGTGAGAAGTAAAAAAGCCAATAAAGTCGCTAGCAAATTATTAAGTTCTGCAAAACAAAGTCTGGCGACAAACAACAAGAATGCCTTTTACGAAGATATTTCTAAAGCTTTGTTTGGTTACATCGGAGATAAATTAAACATCGCAGTATCGGAATTAAATCAAACTAACATTAAAGATAAATTGATAAAAATTAATGTCAACGAACAAACTACCAAAGAACTAATTGATACCCTAGAATTATGCGATATGGCAAGATTTGCTCCAGTTTCAACTTCAGAACAAGATGTTTACAACAAAGCGGAAGCCATTATTAACAAAATTGAGCAGGAGGTGAAACTATGAAAATTGTTAGAACTCTATTAACTGTTTTGATTTTCTCAATTTCTTTATTTGCAAAAAGCGAGGTTATTGTAGATTTTAATGCTGCCAACAAACTTTATGCAGCAAACAAATACGAAGAAGCCATTAAACAATATGAATCAATTATTTCATCGGATAACCAATCTGCTGATATTTATTACAATTTAGGAAATGCCTATTACAAAACAAACAACATTCCGAAAGCCATTTTAAATTATGAAAGAGCTTTAAAATTACAACCCGATAACGAGGATGCTTTGTTTAATTTAGCGATGGCAAACAAACTAACAGTAGATAAAATAGATCGATTACCCGAACTGTTTATCGAAAATTCGTGGAGAAATTTGATAACATCGAGAACCGTTGATAACTGGGCTCAAATCTGCGTAGGTTTATTATTTTTATCGCTTTTGTTTTTTGTTGGATATTTATTGACCAGACCAATTTTAATTAAAAAAACCAACTTTTATGCAGGTATTTTATTCTTTGGTTTATCGTTGTTTTGTTTCATTTTAGCATCACAACACAATAAAATTATCAAAGAATCCTCAGAAGCAATAATTTTCACTTCCACCATTACCATACAAAGCGCACCCAACGAAAATTCTGAAAAATTATTTACCCTTCACGAAGGCACCAAAGTAAAACTACTCGAAGAATCCAATACTTGGAGTAAAATAAAATTGCCTAATGGAAATGTTGGTTGGTTAAAATCTAAAGAGATTAAGAATATTTGATTCTCTAATTTTTAATTTCAAACTTCTAATTTCTAATCTCTAATTTCTTATTTCTACATTTGTGCTAATGAAAAAAGAATTAAGAATAGTTTTTATGGGTACTCCAGATTTCGCTGTGGAGTCGCTTAAAATATTGGTGAAAAACAACTACAACATTGTTGGAGTTATTACTGCTCCAGACAAACCAGCAGGCAGAGGTTTGCAACTTGTGGAATCGGCAGTAAAAAAATATGCCATCGAAAAAAATTTAAACGTACTACAACCTACCAACTTAAAAGCTGAAGATTTTTTGAACGAATTAAAAACTCTCAACGCCAATTTGCAAATTGTGGTTGCTTTTAGAATGTTGCCAGAAGCTGTTTGGAACATGCCAGAGTTAGGTACTTTTAATTTACATGCTTCTCTCCTACCTCAATTCCGTGGTGCTGCACCAATCAATTGGGCAATTATGAATGGGGAAAAAGAAACTGGAGTTACTACCTTTTTTTTACAACATCAAATTGATACTGGTGATATTATTGCTCAAGAAAAAATCACGATTGGAGAAAACGAAACTGCTGGTGAATTGCATGATAAACTAATGGAAATTGGTTCAAAACTGGTGTTAAAAACAGTTCAAAACATTGAGAGTAATACCGTTTCTACTCACCCGCAATCCCGAATGCTATCGGGAAACAACCAAGAATTAAAAGAAGCTTATAAAATATTTAAACCTTTTTGTAAAGTAGATTGGTCTAAACCCATTGCAAATATTCACAATCACATTAGAGGATTAAGTCCTTACCCAACCGCATGGACAGAATTTAAAAGTACTACAACTGGCGAAATCATTTCCTGTAAAATATTTAAAACCAGTAAAGAAATAGTTATTCACCAATTGCAAATTGGAACAATTAATACAACAAAAACAGAACTAAAAATTGCTGTTACTGGCGGTTTTATCCAAATCTTAGAACTGCAATTAGCTGGTAAAAAACGAATGACTGCTAATGAACTTTTAAGAGGATTTAATTTTGATAATTATACGCTAGTTTGAAAGCCCTTTCTTTCTTAACATATTACAAAACTCTCGAAAAACACATTGTTCAATTTATAGTAGCAGAGTTTTTTTTACAGCTAATCAATTCGGCATTTATGGCAATAATGCTGATTTACATGGAAAAAGAAGGTTACAAAGATTACGAAAGTGCCTCTTTTGTTTCTTTTCGTTTTTTAGGTGTTTTACTCTTTGCTTTTCCTTTAGGATTAATCATAAAAGGGAGAAAGTTAAAACCCATCTTTTACATCAGCTCTATTCTTACTCCAATACTCTCGTTAATTGTTTTAGAAGGAATTGACCACCAAATTCAATGGCTTTTATACAGCAGTTTATTTTTATGGGGACTAAGTTTTACTGGAATTCAGATTTCTGCTTTACCTTATATTTTAAGAAATGCTAAATTAGAAACTCATACGCAAGCCATCACTTTAAGTTATTCTACATGGAGTGTTGCAGGAATTTTTAGTGGTAGTATAATTTTTGGGTTAAGAAACTTGAATCCAGAATTATTTGATGAAAAGCTAATCTTACAAATTATTTCGTTGTTAGGATTTTTTTGCACCATCACGGTATTTAGCATAAAAAAAGAAGAGTTTGTTCCAGTATTAACCAAAAGCAGATTTAATATACGAGATTTTGATTGGCTAGTTATTATGAAAGCCTTAGTTCCTACATTAATTATTGCTGTTGGAGCAGGTTTGACCATTCCATTTATTGGTTTATTCTTTTATAAAATTCATGGATTAGATTCCGATCAATTTGCCATACTGAGTGCTTTTGCAACAGCTATTGTTTTTGGAGTAGTTTTGTTTGTTCCAATTATTAAAGAAAAATTAGGTTATAAAAGAGCAATACCTATTACCCAAATCATAGCAATTGCAGCGTTAATTGTGTTGGCTTTTACAGAAATTATAGACACTTGGTTTGCCCTCTATTTAGCAATGGCAATGTACTTAATTCGACAGCCATTAATGAATATGGCAGGACCAATGACTTCCGATTTAGTGATGAAATATGTGGGTGAAAAAAATCGTGAAATGATGAGTGCTTTAACTGCTGCAGTTTGGTCTGGCAGTTGGTTTATTAGTTCGAAAATATTTCAAGTACTCCGGCAAATAGGTTTGCAATATGTATATGTGTTTTTAATAACAGCAGGTTTGTACTTGTTTGGAGTATTCATGTACTACCTATTAATTTTGGATTACGAAAAAAAAATAAAACAGTCTGCATAAATAGTTTTCAATTTTTTTATTATATTTATCTTATAGTAAGAGCAATAAGATGATGAAAAAAAGCTATTTACACTTATTATTTATATATTTATTAGTGCTATCCTGCTCTAAAGAAGCAACAGTAACTCCTATTGTAGAAGCCCCACCTGTAGCACCATCTACAATTTTTGAACAAATTTTTAATACCTCCAACAGTGGCTTGATTGATAACAACATTAATGCTATAGAATTTAGTTCGAATCTTGCTAAAATTGCTACGAACAATGGTTATGTAACATTTGATGGAAATATATGGATTGTTCTAACAACAGCAAATTCATCATTACCTTCCAATAAAATAAATGCGATTAAAACCTCAGGGTCTATTACTTGGTTGGCAACAGATAATGGGTTGGTGAGTTATGACGGCACCTTGATGACTATTTATAACATGAGTAACTCACCTCTACCATTAAATAATATTAGAAGCTTAGCATTAGATTTAGCAAATAACTTATGGATTGGAACTTTTAATGGTGGTGGTTTAGCTAAGTTTGATGGAATAAACTGGAATGTTTATACTCCAGGAAATTCTAATTTACCTAATAATTCTGTTGCTTCAATTACAAAAGATAATATTGGTAACATTTGGGTGGGAACTGCTAATGGTATTTCTATGTTTGATGGAGTTAATTTTACGAATTATAACAACTCTAACTCTCCATTACCAAACAGCAATGTTTATTGCGTTACCATTGACAGCAATAATGTAAAATGGATAGGAAGTAATGGAGGCTTAACCCGATTTGATGGAGTAAATTGGCAAACCTATAATATGCAAAACTCAGGATTGCCATTAGATTTAGTAAGGTCTGTTGCTTTAGAAACCGACAATAACTTATGGATAGCAACCGCTGGGCAAGGAATTGCTAATTTTGACTATTCTGCTAATTCTTGGATTCATTACAATACAAACAATTCCAATCTTCAAAATAACTACATTAATCAAATAACTATTGCACCTACTAATAAAAAATGGCTATCAACCGAAAACGGAATAGCAATCAAATAATCTGTTAAGTGGTCTGATTAACTTAAGGGGAGTTCTAAAAATTAACTTATCTCTTCCCCTCTATCAAGAGGGGCAAGGGGTGTGTAATCAGAAAATTCAATTTTGAGAACTCCTCTTAAGAGAAAATACTATATCTATTACAACAAAAATAGAATTCCAAGTAGTGGCAACAGCACTAAAAAAAACCAAAATAAATAAGCATGTATGTTAGGTGGATTCTTTGTATTTATTTTCTCTTCTTGCATGTTACCAATACGTAAATAATCTAATAACGGTTGCTTCAACCCATTAGTATATTTTTATTCTTTAATAAATTTTATGGTAGTATTTTCTTCACCATTACTCATACTCATGGTTAAGAAATACATTCCTTGTGAAAGTTCATTCGTTTCCAATGTAAGTTGATTAGCACCTTTATTGGTTACATAATCTTTACTCCACACTTTTCTTCCACTGATGTCATAAACCAAAACTGTTGTTGTTGAATTAGCAGCACCAGTAAACGACAAATAACCTGTGCCTAAAATCGGATTAGGAAATATGGAAATATCTTCAAAAGCACTAACTATGTTCACAGCTACTATTTTAGAATAATTATTTTGCCCATCGAAATCGGTTTGTTTTAACCGATAATATGATGTTCCTTGATATGGGTTTTCATCTAAAGTTTCGTATTCCAATACGGTATTTGAATTACCTGCACCATCAACAATTCCAACAACTTCATAAGTTTGTCCATCTTTCGATTTTTCGATGGTAAAAAAATCATTATTAATTTCTGATGCTGTTATCCAATCCAAATTAATAAAAGCATTATCAACTACGTTGGCTTCAAAACTAGTTAATGAAATGGGTAAAACAGTTGCTCCAACAAAATATGGACAATGTTGAGTATGAGTACACCCAGCAGGAACGGTAAAAGTATAGCAAAAGACATAGCTATTTCCAACGGTTAATCCAGTAAAAGTTAAACTTGCCAAAGTTCCAGTTTGTATAGCACCACCACAAGCCGGGCTATTATACAAAGCCCACGAAAAAGCGGTAACATTACCAGCACCACAATTAGACGTGATGATAACATTAAAACTTACAGTTGCATTGGTTGCTGTAAAGGAATTACAAAAAGTATTGACAGAACCCGGTTGTAATTCAGGAACAAAAGGAGCAGTAGTACACCCGGCAACAACAGTGGCAACTGTAGGTGGTGTAGCAAAGCCTTGAGCAGCACCACAAGGAGTAGAACAAGTATTACACGGTGGGGCTGGAATTCCAACTTCTATACAGTATAGTGCTGCATCACCAGCACAAGGTCCAAATTGAGATTCACAAATTTGAATATAATAAGTAGCACCAATCGTTAAACCTGTAAGAGAATGTACATCATCCATTGGAGCCCCAGCAGCTAAACAACTAATTTCTGTTCCAACACAAACACCTGTTGCAGCATATACATTTGAAGCAATATAACAACCTGGTGTATTTGTGACATTAATATTAACATACATAGAAGTAGCCGTGGCTACAAAGGAGTACCATGAACATTGAGAACCAGCAGGAAGGCAAGATGAGGCAGCTGGACCAGTACCATTACAAGTAGTTCCATTAATACAAGCTGCACCTGGTGTTATTGCAATAGCAGTTGCACATGATCCATTTGTAGTATTTGGAGCACAGCCTCCAGCATATCCTTTTAATGAAAAAAGAGATGATGTTAATATAAAAAATAAAAATAGCTTAGTTTTCATAACTGTACTTTGTTAAAGGCATAAAGCCATTAGCTCTAATTACGTTATATGGTAAAATTCTAATTTTAATATTTTCATCAATAATAAGGTATGTTTCATTTTCAATTTCTCTTTTATAGTTTACCTGAAATAATGTTTCATCAGAAATAGTAGCTACAATGTCCTTATTTTTTAGAATAATTTGGTAGGTGCCTTCAGTGGGTAATTCTTCTGCTTGTTGTAATGTACCAACATTAAATGATGTCTGCTCTTGTACAACTTCTTGTGAAAACCCAAAGATAGTGCTAATCAAAAAAGCAGCAACGAGTAACTGTTTTTTCATGATTTTATTTTTATTCTTTAATAAATTTTATGTTAATACTTTCTTCACCATTGTCAAGCATCAAAAAATACATTCCTTGAGTTAGGTGTTCGGTTTCTATTGTAAATTTATTAGCTCCTTTATTGGTAGTATAATTTTTACTACATACTATTCTTCCACTAATGTCGTAAACCAACACCGTTGAAGTTGAATTAGCAGCTGCAGTAAATGATAAATAACCCACACCTAAAATCGGATTAGGAAATATGGAAATATCTTCAAAAGCTCCAACTATGTTCACAGCTACTATTTTAGAATAATTATTTTTCCCATCAAAATCGGTTTGTTTTAACCGATAATACGATGTTCCTTGATATGGAGATTCATCCAAAGAATTATAATTTTTAATTGTATTCGAATTTCCTGCTCCATCAACAATTCCAACTACTTCAAAAATTTGCCCATCTTTCGATTTTTCGATGGTAAAAAAATCATTATTAATTTCTGATGCAGTTATCCAATCCAAGTTAATAAATGTATTATCAACTACATTGGCTTCAAAACTCAACAATTCTACTGGAAGCACTCCATTAATTGTAGCTAAAGCATCCACAGTACAACCAATATTATTCCAAAATCCAAACTCACCATCGGCAAAAGTTTTCATGCTTACAAAACAATCAGTTTTTGTTGAATCGCTACCTGCAATAAGAGTAAAACAGATGGTATAATCAAATGTATTGGTACCACAAGCTGGGAAATTTCCATCACCATAAGTAAAATCTGGATCGACAGGGTCTCCAACACACGATGATGTGGCAGGGCTATAAGAGGAAAGAAAATACCATCCAGCAGGCATCGGAGTTCCTATAGGATAATAACCATTTACATTATAAGTTACTGTACCTGCAGGAAACCAATTCCAAGAGCCTGAAGGAGTACCAACACAAGCATTCCATGAACAAGGAGGGCCAGGAGGACATGGTTGAATTACACCATTAACAGCTAAAGGAGTAGTAATGTTTATAGGCATTCCTTGAGCGTTGAATGAAGCTGGATCCCAGCAATTTCCAAAACTCGGAACAAATGCTCCAATATAATTACAATTAATCATTTGCCAATTGGTAAGGGTATAACAAAACTCTACAACATCACCTTGAATGTATGGACCACCTTGTGGAGAGCCTAATGTAGATGATGTCATCGAAAAAGTATTTGTTGTATTACAAGCACTATTATCAGGATCTTGAGCAACACATAAATTAAAAGTTCCAGCACTACCGCTTACGTTTGAAACGGCAATTAAATAAGTGGTGCTAGGAGTAACAGCTATACCTGTAGCAGTAGCACTTCCACCAGACCCTTCTGTACAATTAACGATAGTATATGGACCACATAAATTGGTAAATACAGTAAATTCAGGCGTTGCTGACATAGTACCACTGGTAAGTGAAATATCTATTGTAGCAGCCGATGCATCTGTTGTAATGGAATACCACACTGTTCCATTTGGTAAATCATAACAATTATTACCAGCAAAATCCGGACCTGAAGCTGCACCTGTATTACAGTCATTTACACAAACATCAGCACCACCAGAAGCAGTTAATGCAATTGAAGTTGGTGCAGAACAATCGTCGTTGTCCGTACAACTCACTCCACAGGCTGGGCAATCTGGTCCACCACAATCTACACCAGTTTCAGCACAGTCTTGGATACCATTAGCACAATTTGGACAACCACCTCCTCCAGCATCTACAACACACAATGATGAGTAAGTAGTCGTCCCTGGTGCTGCCATATTAATATAAACAGTGGTACCAGGTGCTAATCCAGAAAAAGCACCTGTGTATGGGTTAGCTAGAGGTGATGGATAATAACAACCTACTTCAACTAGAGCACCGCATACACCAGCGTAAAGTACAATAGGAGTGTAAAATCCCCCTGTAAGTGTAGCAGTAATATTTACATTACCACTGGCAGGCACAACAAAACTATACCAAGCAGACCCAGTAGGTGCTGGTCCGCAGGAAGGTGCCGCAGGGTCTCCTGTAATATTGCATCCAAATTGTCCTGCTCCAGTACAACCTCCAACAGCAATTGCAGTTGCTCCACCACATAACTCGTTAGCTGGTGACACACATGGTCCTCCAGCAAATATTGAAACACTAGATGTAAGCAGTAATGATATTATTAAAAATAAATTTTTCATCATTAATTAGTTTTAATCTTTTGTTGGAAGTGGGGTTTCAGTATTTATGGGTTTAGGTAGTGGTCGCAAAGGAACAACCGTAATCCCAATTTCTTTAGTTTGTGTGCTCGTTTTTTGTTTATTAATAACTTCTGATTTACTGTTGTTAGTAATAGTATTTTCTTTTACAGATGATTTTTGGGTAGCTATAACAGTATCAGCTATTACAACACTCGATTGCGAAAACCCAAAGATACAGCTAATCAAAAAAGCAACAACGAGTACCTGTTTTTTCATAATTTAATTTTTAAATTAACTGAACTAAGAGCAAAAAACTGATTTTAGCTGCTTATCATCACATCGTAATATGATGTTAATCAATAAATTTTTAGTGGTTTAAGTGCCTATCAATAAGGGACTTTGTAGGGTGATCACTATTAAAATCAGTATTTCAACTTAGCAATAACTAAGTAAATTTACAAAAAAGTTAATTATAAAACAAAAATTAGTTATTATTGTTAATAAATTATTTTAATATTCTTGAATTGCTAATTATGGTTAAAAATTTAAACTATTTAATTTTTATTCTTGCCTTTATCGAAGGTGGAGCTGTAATGTGTGTAGAATTATGTAGTGCAAAAATTTTATCGCCATATTTTGGCACCTCCATTTATGTTTGGGCTTCTGTTTTAGGAATTACCTTAACAGCATTAATGAGTGGTTATTATTTAGGTGGTTTTATTTCCTCCAAAAATCACAAAAAATCAATTATCTTTTGGTTGATGTTAGTTGCTGGTTGTTTTGTATCTATTACTCCTATTATTAGTGATTTCGTATTGCCCATCACCATCAACTTTAATTTATTAATAGGGACAATCGTTTCTTTAATCTGTTTTTTGTTTATTCCTTTGGTATTATTTGGTGCTGTATCTCCTTTAATTATTAACCTATTAACTGAACAAGCAAAAGAATCAGGAAAAAGTAGTGGAACAGTTTATGCAGTATCAACTTTAGGAGGCATCATCACTACTTTTACTGTTGGATTTTACACCTTGCCTCAGTTTGGTATTACTGCTACCTTATACGGTTATGGTCTTTTGGTTATTGGAATCTCCATCACCCTCTTTTTCTTTACAAAGACTTTTAAATTTTCTTCTACTTTATTGGTGTTGCTTGCCATTTTCTCTTATAATTTTCAAAATCGATTTGATAATAAAGAAGTCATCTATCAATCGGAAGGAATATTAGGCGAAATTAAAGTGGTGGATAGAAACTTGTTTAACGCCAAAGAAAATAGAAATAAACCTTACCGAGAATTAATGGTTAATAATATATCTCAAACCATTATGGATATCAATGACCCCAATAAAAGTTATTGGGATTATGTGGATGTATTAACCTATACTATTAATTCTTATGCATCAGGGAATAATGCACTTCTTTTGGGACTTGGAGGAGGAACACTTTATAAACAATTAGAAAAAAATAAGTTGAATATTGATGTGGTAGAAATTGATGAACGAGTGGAAGCTGTTGCCAAAAAATATTTTAACATCAACAAAAACGTATCTGTTGTTATCGATGATGCTCGACATTATTTAAACATTACAAAAAATAAATACGACATTGTTATTTATGATTTGTACCACAGTGAAACTCCTCCCATTCATTTAATGACCAAAGAAGCTTTTAATGAAATTAAAAAGAAACTAAATAAAAATGGAATTTTAGTCATTAATTTTTATGGTTTTATTTCCGATAGTAAAGGAAAGGCAGCTCGGTCTATCTATAAAACTTTATTAGCTGAAAAATATAGCGTATTATTATATGCAACTCCAGGGGCAGAGCAAAACAGAAACTTGCTTTTTATTTGCAGCCAGGAAGAGTTGAAATCAAAAAATGAAATTATCAACACCATTATTTACGAAATGGACATTAACTTTGATGATGCACTAATTTTAGCAGATGATAAACCTATCTTAGAACACATCTATTTAGAAGCAGCATTATCGTGGCGTAAAGATTACAATGAGGTAAATGCCAAATATTTTTTAAAAAATAATTCATTATAAATTATTCATTATAAATTTTATTCGTACTATTGTACCATCATTTTCCTGATAACGTTATTATCACAACCAATTATTACTTTTAAATCAATTTATAAATCATTTTAAAAAGGCTACTTACTAAAAGGAGCAAACAAACATAAATTACTATCTAAAAAAATTACATTTTCTTGTAATTAAAAATATTAAAATAAATCATTAAGATTAAAATATATTAGAAATCATTAACACAATACATGTACGATATTATTGAATTAAACAAGAAGTTAATAACAGAACTTCGAGACATTGCTGTCGAATTAGACATCAAAAAAGCTGATAAACTTAAAAAAGAAGAATTAATTTATCAAATTCTAGATCAACAAGCAATTCGACCTCCAAAAAAAGAGAACGTAGAAAATCAAGAGGAGAAAAAAAGAACTCCTGCAGGTTCATCTAACGGAGCTACTTCAAAACCAAAAAGAAAAAGATTACCTGCTGAAAAAATTAGCTTATTTAGTTCTCCTAAAAATATTATTGGAGAGAGTAGACCACAGCAACCTTTGGGTGCAAATCAAACACCTACTATAAATAATCCTGAAACACCCAGAGCTCCCGTTAGACCTATTATTACAGAAAAAAATAGTGACGCTGATTTTCCTATTGAAACGGAAATGCCCGACTATTCTGAAATGCCCGACTATTCTGAAATTCGTTTTGATAGTGAAACACCAGTTGAAACTGAAATAACTGTTCAACCAGCCCAACCAAATAATCCAACAAAAACTACTGAACCTGTTGAAAACAGAGAAACAGACAATAGTTATGGAAATGGAAACGGAAATGTAAGCAATGAAAAATATAATAGTTCTAACCGAAACAAAACAGATGACCATGGTTATAATTTTGACGGAATAATTGTTAGTGAAGGGGTATTAGAAATTATGCCTGACGGATATGGCTTTTTACGTTCATCCGACTACAATTATTTAAACTCTCCCGATGATATTTATGTTTCTCAATCTCAAATTAAATTATTTGGATTAAAAACAGGAGATACTGTTAGAGGTAGTGTTCGTCCTCCAAAAATTGGAGAAAAATATTTTCCTTTAATTAAAGTAGTATCTATCAACAATAGAACACCTGATGTAGTTAGAGATAGAGTTCCTTTTAAATATTTAGTTCCAATTTTTCCTAATGAAAAGCTAAAATTAGTAAGTGATCGAAAAAATAACCTATCCAACAGAGTAATTGATTTGTTTACCCCTATTGGGAAAGGACAAAGGGGAATGATTGTAGCACAACCAAAAACTGGTAAAACTACTCTGTTAAAAGATATCGCCAATGCTATTGCAGATAATCATCCAGAGGTTTATTTGATTATTTTATTAATTGACGAAAGACCCGAAGAAGTAACAGATATGGCAAGAAGTGTTGATGCCGAAGTTGTTGCATCTACATTTGATGAACCAGCAGAAAAACATGTTAAATTAGCAAATCTAGTGATAGAGAAAGCCAAAAGAATGGTTGAATGTGGACATGATGTAGTTGTTTTGCTAGACTCAATTACTCGTTTAGCAAGAGCTTACAATACTGTTTCTCCATCTTCTGGAAAAGTGCTTTCTGGTGGTGTTGATGCTAACGCATTGCACAAACCAAAAAGGTTTTTTGGTGCTGCTCGTAAAATAGAAAATGGAGGTTCTTTAACTATTATTGCAACTGCTTTAACAGAAACAGGTTCTAAAATGGACGAAGTAATTTTTGAAGAATTTAAAGGTACTGGTAACATGGAATTGCAGTTGGATAGAAAAATATCTAACAAAAGAATTTATCCAGCTATCGATATTATTTCTTCAAGTACACGTAGAGAAGATTTGTTATTGGGTGATGATGTTACACAATTGATGCACATTTTAAGACACCATATTGCAGATATGAACCCTGTTGAAGCCATGGAGTTTATTAAAGCAAGAATGGGTAACACCCTAAACAACGAAGAGTTTTTAATCTCGATGAAAGGAGGAAACTAAGTGAAATAAACCGTCATTGCGAGTGTTTTGCGTTAGCAAAAGGGGGAAGTAATCTTTTAATTGATAAGATTGCTTCATTCGTACCTCATTCGCAATGACGATAAACGATAAATTTATGTTTAAAAATCCTTTTCAAGTAGCTGTTGTTTTTGCTGTTATTTCTTTAATTGTTAAAGTTGCCATTTTTTCATTAGGTATGCAACATGGAAATGCGGAAGATTATATCCGATATTTCCTAATGCTAATGTTACTGATTGCTGTATTTTTTGGAATTAGAAGTAATAAAGTTATGTACGAAGGAGCAACAACTTTTGGACAAGATTTTAAATCTGGTGCTCGAACAGCTTCTTTTTATGCTATTTTAATGGCAATTATCACTTATGTTTATTATGCTAAAATTGATTCTAATTTTTTTGCTATCAAACAACAACCATTGTTAGATGAACTTTATAACTCCGCTAAAAATAAAATAGGAACTGAAAGCAGAGCGACTATACAAGCAAATTTATCCAACCAAATTTTTGGAATCCAAACTTATTTATCACCTTATTTTCAAGCCATGTGGACACTTTTTGGCTTAGTTTTTATGGGATTATTTCATTCGGCAGTTTTTGCATTTTTAATGAAAAAATACCCTGGTTTTAAAAAGTAATTTTTAAAGCAAACCTATTAATAGTGCAACCCGATTCAAAAAAATCGTGACTCCAATTTTCTGAAATGACGCTGGCAATAGAGTTTTTTTTGTAATAAATCTTTCTTTGTTGCATACCAAAGTACAAACAAAAAAATGATAAAAAAACTGATGCAGTAAATTAAGTATAAATACCTAAAAAAATCCGTTTTTATACTCTTGCATAGTGTTTAGTACTAGAATAGATTTGTCTTAAATAATTAATAAATTTAATTCCTTTGAAATCACAACACATTTTATTTTTTGACAATTTTTTCATCTTTTTTTGTAAACACATAGGAGATTATGATTAACTATTTTATTAACCCAATTTTTATTTCATATTTTATGATATACATCATTTTCTCATATAAAATAAGGGTTGAATCGATTTTTAATAAAAAAATAAATGAAAAAAATAAAACAATGTTAATTTAAAATGTATAAATTTGCCGAACAAAAAAATGATTTCGTCTATCATTTCTTGATTTTAGTCTAAGAAAACAGTAAAAAACAATATTAATCATCATCAACAAGTTAAAAAAAATGACAACAAAAAGATTTACAGAAGGTGCAGAAACATTGAATGAAAATGTAAAAACTACTATGAAATGGTTTCAAGATGCTACCTCAGCATTTATGGAAGTACAAAACAAACAACTAAAAGTTGCAAATGAGCTATATTCCAAAACACTAAACGATTATTTGGATAAAATTAAAAAAGAAAATTTCAATAGTTCATTTGACACACAAAAAGAAATGATGGAAGTGTTGAAAAAAAATGCAAAAGATTATATTAATAACTCTAATGCTGCAATAAAAAAATTATTGGAATTTGGCAAACAAAAAGACTCTTTCTTATACTCTTCAGATATTTTAAAAAAGGTATCAGAGACATTCAACGAGCAAATGGAAAAAATGACTGCTGTTAATAAAAAATATTTTGATAATTTCTTTAAGCAATTTAATACATCCGAATCTACTAAACCTTCTTTTGATAATTTAAAAACAGCATTTGATATCAATTTTAATTCATCTAAAAAAACAATGCAAGAAATTGTTGATTCGTATGCTAAACAAAGTCCTCCGACATTAGAAGTAAACAAAAAAATGCTGGATGATTTGAATAATAACATGACCAAAATGGCAGAAAATAATTTTAAATTATGGTCAGAATTACTTAGTAATTCAAACAATTTGAGCTCAAAAAATGGAATTGAAAAAAATGGAGTTGAAAACACAAAAACTCCAAAAACAAAGTAATTCACTAACGAGTATTTTATTGAAATTTATTTCTAAAAATTAAAAACAAAAAAAAACAACTAACCCTAATAAAAACCCATTAAAAATTAAAAAAATGACAAGCACATTAAACGAAAAAGCTGAAAAAATTAAAACCAGCATCAAAGGTACAGCCGAAAAATCGAAAGAAACAATTAGAGAGTTTATCGATTCAAACACCAAAAATATTGATGCTGCTTTAGATTCAAACAAAAAGATTTTTGATTCTATTAATGAAAAGTTAAATCAAACTGAAATGGATGCTACGGTTGCCGACACTATTAAACAAACTTTTGGAAAATCGGTAGAATTGGCTGAAGGAGCTTTAGATAGCATTATCGACTCTTACACTAGACAAATGGAATTGAATGTTGATTTCAATACCAAGTTGGTTGATGCTGTTAAAGATTCAAGTACTCAAAATCCAGAAAAAATATTATCCCTAATTCACGAAAATTTTGAAGCATCTCATCAATTAACCATCAACAACACCAAAGAAATTCTTGATTTCTATAATAAGCACACCAATCTTGCTTTAAATTTTAATGAAAAATTTGGCGAGACTATCAAAACTCAATTAGAATCAATGTTTACCATTCAATCTAGAGGATTGGATAGATTTACAGATTGGGCAAATGAATGGTGGAAACAAGAATAATAAGCACAACATTTAAAAAATAACTTTTAACCATAAATAATTTAATTAGTAATGTCAAATACAATAAACGAAAAAGCAGAAAAAATTAAAACCAATATCAAAGGAACTGCAGAAAAATCGAAAGAAACAATCAGAGAGTTTATCGACTCCAACACCAAAAACATGGATGCTGTTTTGGATTCCAACAAAAAGGTTTTTGATTCTATTAAAGAAAAATTAAATCAAAATGCCATAATAGATGATACAGTTGCCGATAATCTTAAACAAACTTTTGGAAAATCAATTAAATTAGCTGAAGATGCTATGGATAATATTATTAATTCATACACTCGACAAATGGAATTGAATGTTGATTTCAACTCCAAATTAGTTGATGCAGTTAAAGAATCAAATACTGAAAATCCAGAAAAAATATTGGCATTAATTCA
This sequence comes from uncultured Vicingus sp., assembly GCA_964360245.1. Lineage (GTDB taxonomy): Bacteria > Bacteroidota > Bacteroidia > Flavobacteriales_E > Vicingaceae. Next base: position 13,071 of record CAYHWX010000012.1, on the reverse strand, counting down.
TGAAAATGCGAAGGCATCACAAGAATTATCAATGAAAAACACGAAAGAAATTTTAGATTTCTACAACAAACACACGAATCTTACCTTAAATTTTAACGAAAAATTTGGCGAGAGTGTGAAAACTCAAATAGAATCGATGTATGCTATGCAAAATAAAGGTTTAAATAGATTTACAGATTGGGCTGCTGAATGGTGGAAACAAGAAACTGTTTAAATTTGTTTGATTTGAACGACTAATCAAGATGAGTTAATTTAATAATTAAATTAACTCATTTTTTTTATAAAAATTTTTATCAAATTTTGCCAATTAATTTAATAAATTAAGTCAACTAATTAATCATACAAAAGTTTTAAAAAAGAACTGATTAAGTAAAGAAATACTTAGGTAACAATGTCTTTTTTTTTAACTTTGTGTAGTTTTATATATATCACTTACAAATCATATCCTTATGGAAAAATTACCACAAACAGACTTTCAAGAGTTAGCGGAAAGCATCACAAAAGCAAGTCAAAAAATTATTCAAAATTATTTTGAAAATAGTACTGGATATGCTCATGATAATAGAGATATTACAAGTACATTCAATGCTTTCGGGAGTAAAATAGTTGCAGATTCTGCAGAAATGCAAAAAGTACAGGATGTATATAATACTTTTTTGCAAAGTCAACAAGAATTATGGAAACGAATTACACAACGACAATTTGATAAGACCAAAGAATACGAACCTTTAATTTTACCTGATAAAAATGATAAGAGATTTCGTGCACCTGAATGGGACGAAGCTCCTTATTATTTTGATTTTGTAAAGCAGAGCTATTTATTGGTTTCAAAAATGATGAAGGACATCATTGAAAACGCAGGGATAAGTGACTCCGAAAAGAAAAAGTTGAATTTTTATTCACGACAATATATTGATGCATTTTCACCATCTAACTATGTTGCTACCAATCCAGAAGCCATAAAATTAGCACAAGAAACTAATGGGCAGAGTTTGATTGACGGATTTAAAAATTTATTAGCAGATATTGAAAAAGGGAGCATCACTCAAACCAATATGTCAGCATTTGAAGTTGGTATTAACATCGCTGCTACTGCTGGATCAGTTATCTTTGAAAACGAGTTAATTCAACTCATTCAATATTCACCATCGACTAAAAATAAATACGAAATTCCTTTATTAATTATTCCACCTTGGATTAACAAATATTATATCCTTGATTTAAGTCCCGAGAATTCATTAGCAAAATTTATTGTTGATCAAGGAGTTACCACATTTATTATTTCATGGAAAAATCCAACCCCAGATATGGGACACATTTCTTTTGATGATTATGTGGAAAAAGGTTGTTTAAAAGCAATTGAAGTAGCACAAGCAATTACAAAGTCTAAAAAAATAAATACCTTAGGATATTGCTTGGGTGGAACATTATTAGGAACAACGCTTGCCATCCTCTCTAAACAAAAAAGTGAAAAAGAAAATCCAATTAATTCCGCAACATTTATGGCGGCTATGATTGATTTTTCGGATGTAGGACCAATGGGAGATGTTATTGACAATGCTCTCGTAAAAAAACTAGAACGAGGGGAATTGGTAGAACAGGGTGTAATGCATGGTCATGATATGGAAAAAGCATTCAATCTTATCCGAGCAAATGACTTAGTATGGAACTTTGTAGTTAATAATTATTTGAAAGGAAAAACACCTACCTCATTTGATTTACTCTACTGGACAAACGATAATACGAATCTACCTGCCAACATGTACCTTTTCTATTTACGACAAATGGTTTTAGAAAATAAATTAAGCAGAAAAAATGCATTAAAAATATGTGATACTAAAATTGATATTGGAAAAATTGAAGTACCTGTGTATGTTGTAGGATTTCAAGAAGATCATATTTCTCCTCCTCAGACAGCTTTTACTACTACCGAATTGGTGAGTGGACCTGTTGAGTTTATTTTAGGAGGTTCAGGTCACGTTATGGGAGTTGCAAATCCTCCATCAAAAAATAAGTACGGATATCATATTGACGGGAACTTAGAAGATGGATTTGAATCTTGGAAAGAAACAGCTAAATTTCATGAAGGAAGTTGGTGGACAGCATGGATAAAACGTATCCATGAAAAATCAGGAAAACAAGTCGTTACTAATAAAACTTTAGGAAATGCTAAATATAAAGTAATAGAACCTGCACCTGGCAGCTATGTTAAAGAAAAAGCAGTTCATCATATAGAAGAAAAAAAATAAACTAAGTTCAAGTTTCAAACAAAATAAAAACATGGAAAAAAAGAATAATAAAGTAGCTTTAGTTACTGGCGGTACAGGCGGAATGGGTACTGCAATTTGCGAAAGATTATGCAAGGATGGATTTACAGTAGTTGCCAATTATAAAGATTTTACCGACGAACCAAAATGGCGTGAAGAAGCAGAGAAATGGAAAGCAAACCATTTGAAAATGGGGTTTGATTTACAAATTGTTCAAGGAGATATCGCTGATTATGAATCTGCAGAAAAAATGTTTAAAGAGATTACTGATAACTATGGTCAAGTAGATGTTTTGGTGAATAACGCAGGTATTACCAAAGATGCACCTTTGCATAAGATGACGCCTCAGCAATGGTACGATGTAATCAATACCAACTTAAACAGTGTTTTTATTTGTTCACGATTAGTTATTGAAGGAATGATTGCCAAAGGATGGGGAAGAATTATTAATATTTCTTCAGTAAACGGACAAAAAGGGCAATTCGGACAATCCAATTATTCGGCAACCAAAGCAGGTATGTATGGATTTTCTAAAGCTCTTGCGTTAGAAGTTGCAAAAAAAGGAATAACCGTAAACACTGTTTCTCCAGGATATGTGGGCACAGATATGGTGATGGCAATTCGAGAAGAAATTCGCAATCAAATTATTGAACAAGTTCCGATGAAACGATTGGGTGAGCCAAACGAAATAGCAGGTGCAGTAGCCTATTTAGCATCTGATGATGCTCGTTATGTTACAGGTGCCAATATTGCCATTAATGGCGGTTTGCATATGTATTGATTTTTAAATTTTTGTATTAGAAAATCAATAATAAGTTTTTTACAAAAAAATACACGCAACTAGAAACACGAAAGTTGAAAGTGAAAGTGAAGGTGAAATCCGAAACTCGAAACTTTAAACCTTCGTGTAATGGCGTAATAAAAAGCAAACTAGAACAAATAAAAACTGTTTTTATTAAACTACTTTTTTATCAGTCTGATTGTCTAACAGTTTTTCAAAAAATTTCCATCAACAATAAGAAGTTTAACACCATTTTCTGAAAATGAACGATGTGAACTCAATTCATCAGACACAACATAAGTTTCACCTTTTGTTAGTTTAATTTTCTCACCAGTGCTTAATTCAGTAATAAATTCTCCATCTAAACAATGTACAATATGTCCTTTTTGGCACCAATGGTCTGCTAAATATCCGATGGAATATTCTACTAACCGAATTCTAAGTCCTGCAAATTGAATAGACTGCCATAAAGCTACACCGGTTTCACCTTTGTACTCAACTTTTTCAATGGAAGGCCAGTCTATTGTCTGAAATGGTATATTGCTCATTTTGCTTTATTATTTCATTTTGCTTATTTCATTTTTTGTTGCGTAATTCTATTTCACAAGGTTGTCAGGTGGTGCATAAAAGTCGTTTAATGAATGGGTATAGCTGCAATAGTCAATTTTGTTGGTGAATTGAAAAACTGTTGGGTTGTTTGCCCCAAGCGGAACTAACATTAAATGGCTTTTCTCTTTTATTTTTTTGGTTTCTATACTCGTACCTTCCCTGTTGTCGAAGGGAATAGTAAAGTAGTAGAGGTAAGGAGAAATCCAGTCGATATAATGCCTTTTTGATATGCCGGATGATGTTCTAATCTCAAGTTTTTCATAATTGTCAACAATTGCCTTTTGAAATTCTACTGCATTTAGAGGAATATTATTTACCATAGGAACAGCATCCCACTGTCCGTCAAGTAAAGCCCATTTTTTTAAATCGCCCAGATATACTTCTAATAAAACATGTCCAGCTCCATATTTTGTTGTTTCAACATCTTTAATCATCAACCCCAACGTTCTCGCTTTTAATCCCACAGCATTTAAGCTGGCGGTAGCTACAATGCCATATTCCACACAACGAAAATTTTTTCCTTCTTTAACTTCTTCAAGAATTGAAATAGCGTCACTTTTTTTTGGTTCATTGCTTCCGTCATGCTGCCACTGGTTATGTACCCAATGTAATATTTTCAACGCTTTTTCAGTATCTGATTTTGTGTTTTTAACCAAACTGTCAATAGGATATTTTGAACGTAGTAGATTTAGGTATTCATTGTTATTGTTTTGTTCATACCAGAATTTTAGTTCGCTGTTTTTTATTTTTGTATCAAAAGGTAGGTGCTTTGGTTGAACACCTTTTACAACGGTCAGAGCGTAAGTTGTATCGTTAACGGAAATATAAAATTGATGAACTTTTTCCGGCAACAGCATAAAAGTAATGCTATCGCAATCGGTATAAAAAGCAAATTCTTCGTTATCTGAGTGGCATAAAATAAATAAACTATCAAATTCAATTTGTGGTGAAATTGTCCAACTACCTTTTACCCAATCATTACCTATTCTGTAGTCGGCTGGTGTGGATTTTGCTTTAATTAGCGGAAGCCCTTTGTAAGTTAACTGTCCGTATGTGGTTAATGAAAACAAATAAAGTAGTAAAGTTGCTGTAATTATTTTCATGGTCGTTGTCTTTTTTATTGTAGTTTATAACGGCAGCTTGTCTTAAAACCATCATAAGCTTATCAAATATAGTAAAAAATAGGAAACAAAAAGAGCTATTTATGCGGTCGTTTTTTTCTTTGCTATTAATACGGTATGTATGTTTCGGATGCTGATTTTTTATACCCACAAGCTGCCGCGAGTTTAGCGAAGCGTAACTCGTGGTAATAAATAAAAGTATAAATTTGTTTTTATGAGTAGAAACTATAAATTTCATACTAAAGAAGGTTTGTATTTTGTAAGTTTTGCTGTTGTTTATTGGATAGATGTTTTTGTGAGAGAGTTATATTGTGAAAAAATTATTGAAAGTTTAAAGTATTGTCAGAAAGAAAAAGGTATGGAAATTTCTGCTTGGTGTATAATGCCAAGTCATATTCATTTAATATTTCGGGCAAATAATAACAATCCATCAGATTTAATTAGAGATTTTAAACGACATACATCAAAAGAGATTCAAAAAGCGATTGAAGAAAACATACAAGAAAGCAGAAGAGAATGGATGTTGTGGATGATGGAACGAGCAGGAAAGAAAAACAGTAATGTTAAGAATCGACAATTTTGGCAGCAACACAACAAACCAATAGAATTGTGGAGCAATGAAGTTATTGAGCAAAAAATTGATTACATTCATAACAACCCTGTAGTTTCAGGTTTTGTTATTGATGCTTGTGATTGGAAATATAGTAGTGCAAAGACATTTGCAGGAGAAAAAGGAATGTTAGACTTATTCGAATTATAAATGGAACGAGTTACGCTACGCTAAACTCGCACCAGCAGAGGGTCAGGTCGTTGCGATAAAAGATATTTTGTAATATTTCCGGGACCACAACCAATTTCCAATAATTTTGCGTTTTCTTTAGGAATTGAATTGCAAATAAAATCATACGTGTTATTATACAAGTCTAATTCCATAAACTTGTTTTGGTATAGTGAGGCAACTTTATTCCAAGTTTCAAATGTTTCTTTATACCTGTCCATTATTGTGTTTGTAAACGGTTGGCGGTATGAAATCGTTGGGGATTGCGGGCTACTTTCCTGTCCAGTTACACCGAACTTGATGCGTGGAAGAATGACTACACAACCACTTAAACCCCAATGTTTTATACCGCGTGTTATGCCTCGTTATTATTTTCAAATCCAATTTCTCCTGCAATATGAAGAATCTCAAATGTATTTTTCAATTGTATAGAGTTATCATTATTCGTTGGTAAAACTTCATTGAATATTTTTAATAATTCTGTTTCAAAATTTAGAAATTCATCTTTAGAAGAGACTTGTATATCTGGTGTCCAAGAAACAGTCAATTCATATATCGGAATTTGCCACATCGAATCATCTAGTAAACCAAAATCAATTTGAAAATCATTCTTATCAATTGATTTAATACCTATTAATCTAGTCTCAATATCATTGATTAACTCTGGTTTAACCATTTGAAATCTTGAAACTTGAATCCGTCTTTCATCATGCATCATTGGAAATCCAGAAATATACTCCATTTCTGTAACTAAGGCTTTTGAATATTTATTGTTTGAGTGTCTGTTTAATGCTTCATCCAAAAATTCAGGGATTTTACCTTTGTACTCATTCCCTGGCAATACATCAAAAAGGTTGTGTTTTTCAAGCTTATTACTAACATTCCCATTTTCAAAGCTATCCCAATCCATTGCCACACTATATAGTCCCATAAATGGGTCAAACATAGGAGTTGTTATCGCAATCAAGCAGATATCTTTACTATCATCTATTATTTGTACTGCTAATTCTAAATTTGGTAGTAAATGAGATATTTTCTCTATTTCATATTTTTTGCATTCCCATAGAATCAATTGACCTTTAATATTTTTGTCATGTATTTTGTCTATATTTTGAATTGAAGGAGTTACTTCATAACCTCCAAAAAACTGGATTGCAATATCTTTCTTTGGTTGTACAAAATGAAAATAATCCCAACTTCTTGCCCTTCTGCTTACCTGACCTAAAAATCCTTCAGGAACTTCGAAATTGTAATCGTAATCAGAAACAATTATGTCATTGCCAAATTTTGTGTAAGATGTCCAATAAGTTAATTCATTAATCCAAGATGTACTATTTGAAACAATTTTTATTGGACTAACAATAAATGAAATCCATTCACCAATTTTTACTGGATAATTAAAAATTTTTAATTTTTGCTTGAGTTTATCTAGAAATTCATCTAAGTCTGGATTAACTGAACTTAATTTTATTGAAGTCAAAGCATTTGAAGGTTCTAGTCGTTTTAAAACAGTCATCCATGATGGCAGTAATTCTACAAATTCTCCTGCAATATCGGCTTTCAATAACTCCTTATTATGAATAAAGTCAGAGTAATTATGAAAAGGAATTACTCGATAATTTGGCATTAATATCGGTGTAACTCTGCATTCAATTGTTGATTCATCTAATCGCAGAATTTTATAATAAAAGTCTATTACTTCTTTTAGTATTTGTTCTTTTGATGTTTGATTAAAAACATTGTTTTTTGATACACGTATTGATGGATTATCTTTTTCAAGTTTAGATGGATTATCAAGAATTTGTTTCGTAGGAATTGTCCAATAACACGAATCAGAATCTTCTTCGTAAACAATCAAGAAAACTGGGAAGTAACTAGATAACCAAGCTTTCAATAACCCAGAACTAATTGAAACACTATAATCTCCATTTTTTAATTGTTTGACGTACTCGCTATCCTTAGTTGTTGATTTTACTTGACAACGTAAATGATAGTTTGTTCTAGTATTGTCAATAAAGACATTGCAATCAATATCTTCTCCAAAATCACTTTTTATGATATCCGCAGTCCACTTATATTTTTGTAAAATCAATTGAACAGAAGTTTCACCAACATCTCCAAGATTTTGGGCATCGCTTTGTATTGGTTTTTTTCTACTCATAATATTTCTGCTGTCTGCGATTTAATGAGGCATAACTTGTTTATATGTGCCATAAATGACTCCAATCTACCCAAATCCGGGTGGCTTTGTGCCATAAAAGAGACTGTTATATATTTAGCTAATATATTAATAATTCTTTACAAATCATCATCCGTCAGCTGACGGATTTATGTTTTTAAATTATTTTACCAAACCACTTCCAAACTCGTTTAGGTTTATTCCGTCGAAGTTGCCCGAACTCATTAAAAGCAATACGCTGTTGTCCCAGTTTTTGTTTTTTAGTAGTTCAAATAATTCGTTGGAGTGGTTAAAAACCGTTACGTTTTTCGAGCCAAATGCCTGTTTTACTTCTTCGGGGGTAATGGGAGCCAATTTTTTGTGTGCTAAGGTATGGTTGCTGTAATATACATAGGCTTCGTCGGCGGTTTCCATGCTGTTGTGGTACTCTTTTAAAAAGGTTGAGTTTAAGCTGCTAAACGTGTGTAATTCCATACAAGCAATTAGTTTACGGTTGGGGTATTGTTGTTTTACCGCAGCTGTGGTTGCTTTTAGTTTCGATGGCGAATGGGCAAAATCTTTGTAAACGGCAGTTTTGTCGTTTTTGGCAATCAACTCCAATCGTTTTGCAGCACCTTTAAAACTTTGTATGGCTTCGTAAAATTTTTCGTCGCTAATTTTAAGTTGATTACACACCAAACGGGCACCTTCCATGTTTTGTAAGTTGTGGTCGCCAAAAATTGCTAACGGAATTTTATTGCCACTAATTAAAACAGAGGTAATTCCATCTTCAATCACGTTTTTAGGAGTTTGATAACCAATCCGGTCAATACTAGGATTTGGAGTCATCAAAGCCACTTTGTTAACTTCTGGGTCGGCTTTGCAATAAATTAACGTACCGTTTTTTTCAATCAACGAAACAATGGTGGAGAATTGCTCTACATAGTTTTCGAAAGTTGGAAACACGTTGATATGATCCCAGGCAATACCGCTAATTAAAGCAACATGTGGGTGATAAAGGTGAAACTTTGGGCGTAAATCAATAGGAGAGGACAAATATTCGTCACCTTCTAAAACAATAATTTTAGCATCGGTAATTTTAACCATGGTTTCAAAACCTGCCAATTGAGCTCCCACCATGTAATCGAAATCTATTTTACAATAACTTAGTACGTGCAACACCATCGAAGTTATGGATGTTTTACCATGACTACCGCCAATAACCACACGCTTTTTGTTTTTCGATTGTTCGTAAATGTATTCGGGATAGGAATACACCTTTAAGCCTAATTGTTGTGCTTTTGCCAATTCAGGATTATCTTTTCGGGCATGCATACCGAGAATAACGGCATCAATATCTGATGTAATGCGGCTTTCGTCCCAACCAAATTTGTCAGGCAATAAACCAAAACTTGCAATTCTGCTTTTGCTGGGTTCAAAAATCTCGTCGTCCGACCCCGTTACATTAAATCCTTTTTTGTGTAAAGCAATGGCTAAATTGTGCATGGCACTTCCGCCGATGGCTATAAAATGTACTCTCATGATGTGGTTTTGTTTTTGGCTAACTTACAGTATTATAGTGTGATTAAATGGGAGTGGGGATTTCAATTTTCAACAAGGTATTG
>CAYHWX010000012.1:0-3722 GCA_964360245.1 uncultured Vicingus sp. | reverse complement strand
ACTACCTCCTATTGCAATAAAATGTACTCTCATACGGTAAACATAGCGAATTAAAGAATGTTGAAAGATTGATTATATTTTCAATTTTCAACAAGTAAATGTTATTTCAAAATTGGTAACTTGGTGGCATAAAAATAAATTTTAATAAAATGAAAATATATCCATTAAATACGGGGTATTTTAAACTTGATGGTGGTGCCATGTTTGGCGTTGTTCCAAAATCGCTTTGGCAAAAAACCAATCCTGCAGATAGTAATAACATGTGCAGTTGGGCATTACGAAGTTTGTTAATTGAAGATGGCAAGCGTTTAATCATCGTTGATAACGGAATGGGGAACAAACAAACAGAAAAGTTTTTTGGTTATTATTATCCATTTGGCGATGATAGTTTGATAGGTGGTTTAAATAAATTGGGTTTCCATCCTGATGAGGTGACCGATGTTTTTTTAACTCACCTTCATTTTGACCATTGTGGAGGAGGCATTAAATGGAATAACGACCGAACAAAATTTGAAGCAACTTTTAAAAATGCAACTTACTGGAGCAATAGCAAACATTGGCAATGTGCTACAATACCCAATCCAAGAGAAAAAGCCTCGTTTTTAAAAGAGAACATGCTACCAATGCAAGAATTAGGTCAATTAAAATTTGTTGATGTTGACGGGTTTAATCTTTTCGATGTTTTAACAACCAACGGACATACAGAAAGTCAGATGCTTCCCAAAATTAATTACCAAGGAAAAACCATTGTTTATATGGCAGATTTAATTCCTTCGGTTGGCCACATTATTTTGCCTTATGTGATGGGATACGATACTCGACCGCTAATAACAATGGATGAAAAAGAAATAATATTAAATGAAGCTGCCGATAATGGTCATGTGCTCTATTTTGAACACGATTTTGTAAACGAATGTTGCACGGTACAACATACCGAGAAAGGAGTTCGTTTAAAAGATACTTTTACATTGAATGAATTATTTGGGTAATGAAGTCAGAAGCAAGAGGTCGGAAGTAAGAAGTTGAAAAAGTAATAAAATAGATAACTGTTATGAAATTCAAATTTGAAGATTTAATTATATGGCAAAAAGGGATGGGTCTTGCTGAAGAATTAAACAAAGCATCAGAAAAGTTTCCTAAAAAAGAAATTTTTAATCTTTCTTCTCAAATCTGTAGAGCTGCAGGTTCTATTGCTTTAAATATTGCAGAAGGCTCTATTGGGCAATCGAATCTTGAATTCAGAAAATTTATGGGATACGCTATCCGTTCTCTAGCAGAAGTTGTTACCTGCTTGCATAAAGCCAATAGAAGATTTTATATTTCTGAACAAGAATTTAAGACCTATTATTATGCAGAATCATATAGCTTAATGAATATGATGGTTGCATTTAAAAATAAAATTAAATGAAACTTCTGACCCCCGTCTTCCAGCTTCAATCTTTTACTAAAAAATGATAAAATACGCTCGAATACTATTGCTTTCAACATTACTGCTAAGTTTTCAATCAATTACTAATGCCCAAACAGCATCTGTAATTTTTTATTCTGAGAATAACGATTCCATTCAAATTACCATTAATCAAATTAAACAACATATAGATTACCATTCCAACATTCAAATTCAAGCATTAGCAGGTAAAAAGTCCTATAACATTGTTATTGGTTTTAAAAACGATACCACTGTTTTAAAAAAGAATATTTACTTGATTGATAATGGACTGACACACATTTATTTGGTGAATAAAAAAAACCTTTCATTAAAAAAAATAGTTCCTTCGGCTACTTATGCTGTGGATAAAAATCAATTGATTGTTCGTTATTTGGAAAATACAAATATGCCAATTGACACCTTGGCAAAAGATAGTATTCAACAAAAAGACACCACTTATGTACCTCCTTTTGAAACTTATTACCACTTAGAAGATTACAAAGGAAAAATTGGCTGTCCTTGGCCCATCAAAGAAGATAAATTAGCCCAACTAAAAGGGGTGATATTGGCTGAAACATTGGAAGATAATAAATTAGAGAAAATTAAAATCGCTATTCAAGATATGGATTCTGTTTGTTTGATGATAAATCAACTGAAAGAATTATTGATACTTTTTGAGTATGAAGAAACAAAATTAGATTTTGCAAAATTTGTTTCCCTCTATTTATTCGATGTTGATAATGTTGGAAAATTGAGTGAAGTTTTTAACTTTGAAAACAGTTTAGAAGAGTTGAAAGAGTTTATCAAAAATAAATAAAAATGACCGCTATCGAAAATAAAGAAACCTGGAAATTTCCAAGAGAGTTTTGGCTTGCCAACTTTATGGAATTGTGTGAACGAGCAGCCTACTATGGATTTTTTATTGTGCTTACTTTATACCTAACCGATATTGTTGGTTTTACTGATCAGGAAACTGGAATTGTTGCAGGTGTGTTTTTTGCACTACTTTATTTTTTCCCTCCTTTTGTTGGTGCTATTGCAGATAAAATAGGTTTCAAAAATGGGTTAATAGTTGCTTTTTCTTTTTTAACTGTCGGGTATTTTTTCTTGGGTGTTTTTCACTCCAAAGCATTAGTCATTTTTTTTCTTTTTATCGTATTAATTGGTGGTTCTTTTATCAAACCATTAATAACAGGAACAGTTGCAAAAACTACATCTGAGATAAATAAAGCTCGTGGCTTCTCCCTATTTTATTGGATAGTTAATTTGGGTGCGTTTGGAGGAAAAACGGTGGTGCCAAGTATTCGGCAAGGTATTGGATTAGAGTATGTCAACTTTTTTTCTGCCGGAATGTCTCTTTTGGCATTGCTGTTTGCTATATTTATTTTTAAAATTGACGAAAATAGGAACGAAAAAGGAAAATCATTAACTGATGTTTTAGTTGCACTTAAAAAGATTTTTTCTACACCACGACTAATAATTTTAACACTCATTGTTGCCGGATTCTGGATTATTCAGCACCAACTTTATGCAACTATGCCAAAATATGTTATTCGACTATTAGGTGAAAGTGCTAAACCAGAATGGATGGCAAACGTAAATCCATTAATAGTTGTTTTATTCGTTGTTGTCATCACACAGTTTACCAAAAAATACAAGGCGGTAACTATTATGTTTGTTGGAATGATTATCATGCCTTTATCTGCTTTAGTAATGGCTATGAGTCAAAATTTAGAAAGTATAACTGGAAGTTCAATCGATATTTTTGGAATGTTTACCATGCACCCACTTACCTTAATGATGATTGTAGGAATTGGAATACAAGGTTTGGCTGAATGTTTTATTTCTCCAAGATTTTTAGAATATTTTGCCAACCAAGCTCCAAAAGGTGAAGAAGGTGTTTATATGGGTTTTAGCCATTTACATTCGTTCTTTTCGGCTTTAGTTGGTTTTATAATGTCTGGGTTTTTATTAGATGCATACTGCCCAAACCCAGATACGCTTCCATTAGGAATTACAGAAATTGAGAGAGCAACTTATTATGCTGATGCACACGTATTATGGTATTATTTTGTGGCAATAGCTACAGTTGCTGCAATAGCTTTATTACTATTTAAAATTATTACCCAAAGGATAGATAGTAAACGTGCTTAGTTACTTAGATAAAACTATTTTCTGAATTTTTTTTGATTGTTCAGTTATCACCTCCACCAAATAAATTCCTTTTGGAAAGCTGGATATGTTAAGTCGATTGGAGCTAAATTCTTGTAGCGTTTCTCCAAGAATATTTTTT
>CAYHWX010000011.1:0-50878 GCA_964360245.1 uncultured Vicingus sp. | reverse complement strand
TGGCTTCTTTAATTAATGCCACAACAACTCATAAAAGATTTACCACTCAGCCTGTTGCAGTTACCTCAGGCGAAACTTATCTAATAGAAATGTGGGTGGTTTGCCAAACTTCAGGTGAACTAAGAACAAATTATTATGATGCAACTAATGCCGCTTATGGTGCTTATAATTCTTACATTGATGTTGCTGCTGCTTCTGCTGGGAATTTAGTGCTTGTTTCACAAACAGTTACTTTGCCAGCTGGTTGTACAAGTGCTGAATTTATTTTATCATTGAGAAATACAGACCCTGCAACAGCTCCTTCTCCATTTTTTATTGGTATTTTGGTTGATTCAGTAGCTATTACTGTTTCTGCTCCTCCAGTTTCAATTCCTGTAACTATCTTTCAAATTCAAAACACAATAATGCCTCCTTACGATTCTCCTTACAATACACAATTAGTTGAAACTAGTGGTGTAGTAACTGGTGTACAATACAACGGATATTATTTACAAGATGGGAACGGACCTTGGAACGGTGTTTTTGTGTTAGATTATACCAATATTCCTAATAGAGGTGATGTGGTAACCATTACTGGAACTGTTGATGAATATTTTAATTATACTGAGATTAAAAACGTTATTATTTATAATGCTGTTGCTGGCGGAGTATTACCAACACCTTCCAACATAAGTACTTTAGCTGCAAATGAAGAACAATACGAAGGTTGTTTAGTAAAAGTTCTAAATGCTAATTGTACTGCCGATACTACTAGTAACGCTTTTAGAGAATGGACTATTACCGATGGCTCTGGTGCTTTAGTTGCAGATGACAAAATGTTTATTTATGCTCCTACAGTTTCCACTGCTTATAATGTTACTGGAATAATGGATTTTGCTTTTAGTGTTCCTAAACTCCTGCCAAGAGACATCCTCGATATTGCTGTTGCAACTGGCATCATCGAAAATGAAAACAATACCGTTTTGGTTTATCCAAATCCAGCTAGTAATGTACTACATTTCGAAATGGACATAAATAATGCAACGGTAAAAATTATTGATGTAACTGGAAAAACTATAAAAACAGTTACAGCTAACTCTAATAAATTTAGTATTGCCTTAACTAATTTCGCTAATGGAATCTATTTTTATTCCATCATCGATGCTAACAACAATACTATTTCAACCAATAGATTTATTGTAGCAAAATAGTTAAGTAAGATTTTAATTAAAAGGCGAATCCGTCAGTTGACGGATTCGCCTTTTTTATTTCCAGAAAATCTGTTACTTTTAAGGTTACAAAATAGAAACCATGGCTTTTAAAATAAACTCTTACGAAGATTATCAGAATCAATACCAACATAGCGTTGAAAATCCTGAACAATTTTGGTCAACTATTGCCGACACATTCACATGGAAAAAAAAATGGGATACTGTTTTAGACTGGAATTTTGATGAACCTAACATCAAATGGTTTGTGAATGGTAAGTTAAATATTACCGAAAATTGTTTAGACAGGCATTTAGCAACGCGCGGTAATCAAACTGCAGTTATTTGGGAACCCAACAACCCGAAAGACGAAACCATCAAATTAACTTACCACCAATTGCACCAAAAGGTGTGTGAATTTGCCAATGTTTTAAAAAACAATGGAGCAAAAAAAGGAGACCGAATATGCTTGTATATGCCTATGGTTCCCGAGTTGGCAATTGCTGTTTTAGCATGTGCCAGAATAGGAGCAATACATTCTGTTGTGTTTGCTGGTTTTTCTTCAAAAGCTTTAGCCGATAGAATCAATGATTCCACCTGCTCACTGATTTTGAGTTCTGACGAAGCTTTTCGGGGAGCCAAAACAATACCCATAAAAAATGTGGTGGATGAAGCCTTAAAAAGTTGTCCTTCAATTTCTAAAAATATAGTTTTAAAACGAACTGGTGCTGATGTGGAGATGATGAATGATAGAGATGTTTGGTGGCACGACGAAATAAAAAAAGTTAATTCGGAGTGTGTAGCAGAAGAAATGGATGCAGAAGACGAACTATTTATTTTATACACTTCAGGTTCAACAGGAAAACCAAAAGGTGTTGTTCATACCACCGGTGGTTATATGGTTTATACCAACTATACTTTTCAAAATGTTTTTCAATACAATACAGGTGATATTTTTTGGTGTACTGCAGACATCGGCTGGATAACGGGACACTCGTACATTATTTATGGTCCACTTTTAGCCGGAGCAACCACCGTCATGTTTGAAGGCGTTCCCACTTGGCCAGATGCTGGTCGTTTTTGGGAAATTGTGGATAAACACCAAGTTACTATTTTTTATACCGCACCAACAGCCATCCGTGCTTTAATGGCGTACGATATTAGTTTTGTGGATACACATCGTTTATCTTCTCTTAAAGTACTAGGAACTGTTGGAGAACCTATTAATGTAGAAGCATGGGACTGGTACCATAAAAATATTGGCAAATTTAACTGTCCTATAGTTGATACGTGGTGGCAAACCGAAACGGGTGGTATTATGATTTCTTCTTTAGCAGGAATAACTCCCCTAAAGCCAAGTTACGCAACACTACCATTACCTGGCATCCAACCTTGTATTGTGGATGCTGAAGGCAACGAAATTGTTGCAAATAATGTGGAAGGTAACTTATGTATTAAATTTCCGTGGCCCTCCATCATCAGAACAACTTATGGAGATCATAATAGGTGTAAACAAAACTATTTTTCTGCTTATCAAGGAAAATATTTTACAGGAGATGGTTGCAAAAGAGATAAAAACGGAATGTACCGAATTACAGGGAGAGTTGATGATGTGATTAATGTTTCAGGACATCGAATAGGAACTGCCGAAGTAGAAGATGCGTTAGACGAAAACCACCTGGTGATAGAATCTGCTGTAGTTGGTTATCCACACGATATTAAAGGACAGGGAATTTATGCGTATGTAATTTGTGCCAAAGAAGTAAACGAGCAGGAATTAAGAAAAGAACTATTAGAACATATTACGCAACACATTGGTGCTTTTGCCAAGCCCGATAAAATACAACTAGTGAGTGGTTTGCCTAAAACCCGTTCCGGAAAAATTATGAGACGAATTTTAAGAAAAATTGCCGAAGGAGACACTTCCAACTTAGGCGACACCAGCACATTGTTAGACCCAGATATTGTGGAAGAAATTAAAAATAATGCATTGTGAAATAATAGTTAAGCGTTAAACAGAGGAGTGCTTAAAAATAATACTACTTTTGCCTCTTAAAATTTAATATATTACAATGAAAAAAGGAACAGTAAAATTTTTCAATGGTTCAAAAGGATTTGGATTCGTTGTGGAAGAAGGGACAAACAATGAATACTTTGTGCACGCTAGTGGTTTAATTGACGAAATTAATGAAGGTGATGCAGTAGAGTTTGAATTGCAAGAAGGAAGAAAAGGATTAAACGCAGTAAATGTAAAAGTGATTTAATATTTATCCGTTAACTTTTTTAATGATGAAAACCTGTTCAAATTGAACAGGTTTTTTTATTCCTTAATTTTTTAGATTAAGGGGAGTTCTAAAAATTAATACCGAAAAATCGGCACAAGCTATTGCACATCCCTCCGTCAGCTGACGGAGGGAAAGGGGTGTGTAATCAAAAAACTCATTTTTTAGAACTCACCTTGACAACATCCAGAGTTTCCACATTTTTTATTTTCTTGTATTGGCGGACAAGGAACTGTTCCATAAGAACAGAAAACACAACAATCAGTGTTAATCGGTTTTAATACTTTTTTACAGTTTTCACACTCATAAAAATAGTAACAAGCATCCGTAGGCATTGTTTCTTCCTTTTGATGACCACATTCGGGGCAAGTAATGGTAGATTGTAAATTAACACTCATTCTAAATCAGTTTTTGTTACAGTATACCCTGTTGAATTTACCGCTTCTTCTATTGCTTTAATGGATGTTTTTGTGGTATCAAATTCTATCCTTGTTTTTTCTTTTTCGTAGGAAGTTTGAGCAAATAAAATTCCAGGCAATTTATGGATAGCATTATTGATGTGGTTTTGACAAGCATCACAAGTCATTCCTTCAATTGTTAGCGTAATTTTTTGAAGCTTATTCTTACTTAAAACTTCAATTTTCTTTTCACTTTTAGCATAAAAAATATTCGAGTAATAAGGCAAAGCTGTCATTAAAAAAGCAAACACAGTTATAATAGCTAAAAACGTTTTTGATTGTAAAAAAGATGGTTTTTTATCTTCCTCACAATTACAAGTTAGTTCTTTTTTTAATTTTAATTTTTGCCACCAAGCAAAACCCAGAACTAAAACTGTAAACCCAATTAAATAAGGTCTTGCAGGTGCTAGCCACGAAAATGTAGTAGCCACCCCACTACTTCCTGCAACTAGTGCTAATATAGGTGTGATACAACATAATGACGAAGCAATAGCCGTAATAATTCCAGCTCCAATTAATTTATTAGTCTTTTGAGTTCCCACCATCTATACCAATTGATACATTTTTCCTGGCAATGATTTTACCACTCCGTTAAACTCTAAGTTGAGCAACAAAGAGGCTGTTTTACTCATCGGAAATTTTGCTTGTAACGATAAATCATCTATGGCAAATTTGTCTTTTTGTGAAAGCAAATGAGTAATCGTTTTTTCTTCCTCCGATAGTTCAACAAATAAGCGTTGCTGTTTTTGGTCAGCAATTTTTTCCGACTCCCAACCCATAATGTATTCAATGTCTTTAACCGACTGTATTAAAGCAGCTTTATTGCTTTTTATTAAATTATTACAGCCTTCCGATTGTGTATCAATAAGCCTTCCAGGAAGTGCAAATACATCTCTGTTATAATCATTGGCAAGGTAAGCAGTAATTAACGAACCTCCTTTTTTACTCGATTCAACAACGATGGTTAAGTCCGATAACCCAGCAATTATCCGATTTCTTTTAGGAAAATTCTCTCTATCGGGATTGGTACCGCTTTTATAATCGGAAACCAATCCGCCATTTTTTAATAGTTGTTTAGCAACAGCAGTATGTTGAGAAGGATACAATCGGTCTAATCCATGAGCCAAAACCGCAATGGTTGGTAGGTTGTTTTTAATGGCTGCTTTGTGCGAACAAATATCTATTCCATACGCCAAACCACTAACAATTAATGGGTGGTGAGGAATTAAATCTATTACCAATTGATTACAAAAATCTTTTCCATAAGTAGTTGCGTTTCTAGTTCCTACAATGCTAATTACTTTAGGATTGTTAAACTCAATTTCCCCTTTGGAATAGATTACAACAGGACCATCTTCGCAATGAAATAATCTTTTTGGATATTTTTCTTCCAAATAAAAAATAGCATTAATCGAATATTTCTCAATAAATTTTAGCTCCTTTTCGGCAATTGCTAATGCTTCTAATTTACTAGTATTAATGCTATTGGCGTAAATACTACCAATTCCAGGAATTTTTTCTAATACGTTTGTTTTTTCATTAAAAACTTGTCGGGCACTACCACAATAGGCAATTAACTTTTTAGCTGAAATGTCGCCAATACCTTGCAGTTCGGTAATTGCAATATTATAAAGTAAACCTTCGTTCATCACAAAGTAAAAATAACTATTTTTATCTTTATAAAATGCAATAAAAAAGTGTCAGTTCGTCAGTCAGTTGACGGACTGAAAGAAAAAGTAAAGTTCATATTGAATTTATCGAAGTAAGAACACACTTTTTTGTTTTGAAAATTTGTATTCTCGATACTAATTTCACTCATTTCAATCGTGAAATTCACTCGAATTGACAAATTTTCTGACAACAATAAACTATAAAAAAAATGAAAATTATTGGCATCATTCCTTCTCGATTTGACTCCACTCGATTTCCTGGAAAACCGTTGGTTGATATTCGTGGAAAATCGATGATAGAACGAGTGTATGAGCAAGCAAAAAAAGCAAAGTCGTTAGCAGAAGTAATCGTTGCCACCGATGATGAGCGAATTTTTAAACATGTAAAAAGTTTTGGTGGAAAAGTAATCATGACTTCCTCCACTCACGAAAGTGGTACGGAAAGATGTGCAGAAGTGATTCAAAAAATGAACAAACAATATGATGTTGTCATCAATATACAAGGCGACGAACCTTTTATTGATCCAGAACAAATTAATCAATTGAGTTGGTGTTTTGAAGATGCAAAAACCGACATTGCTACCCTAGTCAAAAAAATTGATACACAGGAAGATCTCTTTAATCCCAATCGACCAAAAGTAGTGATTGATGAAAATGATTTTGCTAAAATGTTTAGTAGAAATACAATTCCACACCTCGAAAATGTAGCAAAAGAGAACTGGCTAAATAAACATATTTTTTATAAACACATCGGTATTTATGGCTATCGGACAGCAGTTTTAAAAAAAATTAGTCAACTACTCCCTTCACAGTTGGAGAAAAAAGAAAAATTAGAACAATTGCGTTGGCTCGAAAATGGTTATGCCATTAAAGTTGCGATAACATCTCACGAAAGCATTGCCATTGACACGCCAGACGATTTAGAAAAAATCGTTTTTAAATAGCGAATCTTTTAGCTAATTTTAACCTTTTAAACATTTCATGAAATTAGGCAATTACATATCCGAACTTCTTTTTCAATACGATTGCGTTATTGTGCCCGATTTAGGAGGTTTTGTTGCTAACTACAAATCTGCCACCATTCAGCCCATACAAAACAACTTTTATCCTCCTTCTAAAGGAATTTCTTTTAATAAAAATTTGAATAGTAATGATGGGTTATTAGTCAATTTTATTGTTCAAAAAGAAGGATTAACCTATGCCACCGCTTACCAAAAAATGGAAGAAGTTGTTACCGGTATTAATCGTGAATTAAAAGCAAAAAAGAAAGTTTTGCTTCAAGAAGTAGGAACTCTTTTTTTAGATTCTGAACAACGAATTCAGTTCGAACCTGCTGCTACTGTCAATTATTTGTTAGACTCTTACGGTTTGCCAATTTTTTCTAAACAACCGATTAAAAGAGTAACATTAGAAGACAAAATAACCAAAGAATTTAAAGACCGAACAGCTCCTTTAATTGCCTCAAAAACGGGTACTACTATTCCTAAAAAATGGTTAGTTGCAGCAGCAATTACCATCCCACTTGCATTTTTTGCCATTTGGATTCCTACTCAATATAATTTAACAGGCACTATTAATACTGCCAATTTGAATCCCTTTAAGTCAGCTATAAAATCTGTTTATACTCCTCCTCCAACAATTATAAGTATTAAAGAAATAGACGAAACTACTATTACAGAACAACTAGCTTTGGCTGATACCAACACCAACTTTATAGCAATTAGTTTCGATGCAACTATTTCTCCTTTTGTGGTAAAGTTAAAAGACCAACCAACCGAAGCCGAAGCAGTTTCTACTTATGTTGAAACAGCCAACAAAGAATTGCATTACCATATTGTTGGAGGCTGTTTTGCCAATAAAAACAATGCAAAAAAATTAGTGAAGCAGTTAATAAACGATGGTTTTAATGCTTCCATTATTGGTAAACGAAAAGGATTGTGGACAGTAAGTTACAATAGTTTTGCTACCAAAAAAGAAGCAATGGAAGTTTTGGCAACTGCAAAAGCACATAACACTAAAGCTTGGATTTTGAATTTATAATTCTTCCCAATCCCTCTTTATCTCCCTTCTCCAAGGGAGAAATTTTGTTCAATTTTATCGGCTAAAAACGTAGAAAGTTTAATGTACGATTCTTCTGTCCACCCAGCTACATGTGGACTTAGCACAACTTTGTCGGATTGGGCTAAAAAGTTAAAATCAGCTGGTAAATTTTTGGAATTGATTGTTTCAAACGATTTAGTTTCGT
The DNA here is from genome assembly GCA_964360245.1 of uncultured Vicingus sp. GTDB lineage: Bacteria > Bacteroidota > Bacteroidia > Flavobacteriales_E > Vicingaceae. The sequence continues at coordinate 43,036 of CAYHWX010000011.1, read as the reverse complement.
ATTCCAACACATCTAAACAAGCCCCTAAAATTTTATTGTTTTTTAGTGATTTAACTAAATCTGCTAAACAAACATTGCTGCCTCTGGCAGTATTAATGAGATAAAATGGTTTTTTAAAATTGAAAATAAAAGCCTCATCAACATAATGAAATGTTTCTGCTGAAAGTGGCAAATGAATACTTAAAATATCTGTTTCTTTAAAGATAGTTGGTAAATCTACTTCTGTAACAAAGCTATTACCAAACCCCTTTTTGTATTTATCGTGAGCGATTATTTTGCAATCAAAACCACTAAGTTTTTTTGCAAAAGCACTGCCCATATTTCCAAAACCAATAATACCAACCGTTTTTCCAGCAAGTTCGATACCTCTATTTCCTTCTCTGTCCCAAATTCCTTGTCGAACCTCAGCATCGCCTTTTTTTAGTTGATTAAATAAGACCAACAACATTCCAATGGCATGTTCACCAACTGCATCTCTATTCCCTTCTGGAGAATTAAATACTTTTATCCCTTTTTGTTGAGCATCAACAACATCAATATTTTCTAATCCAGCTCCCGAACGGGCAATAAATTTTAGGTTTGTTGCTTGATTTAAAAATTTTTGGTCAAGAGTAATTCTACTTCTTATTACTACCCCAAAATAACTAGCAATTTTTTCTTCTATTTCTTGTTTTGAAGAAGTTAAATCGAAACGACATTCATATCCCAGTGCAGTTAGTCTTTTTTCTAAAATAGGGTGAACTGTATCTAAAAACAATACTTTTTTTTGCATAAGGAATTGGTTAAGCAATAGGGTGTAAGGAGTAAGGAATAAGCAATAAGTAGTTAAAATTTTCCATTTTCAATTATAAAGCATACATTAAATGTCCGATATAAAAGTAAAGAAATGTTCCAAAAATATCGTTGGTGGTGGTAACAAAAGGACCTGTTGCTAAAGCTGGGTCAATTTTATATTTGTTGAGTAACAACGGAACAACAGTGCCAAAAATTCCTGCAAAAAAGATGACCGACATCAAGGCGGTGCTAACCGTAATGGCTAAAGAAAAGTTATCGGAAAAAAAGAAATTAAACAGAAAAATTATTCCTGAACAAACTATTCCGTTGATTAAGCCAACATTAATTTCTTTAAAGATTTGAATCCAAATTCCCTTTTTTAATCCTAAAGAATTGTTGGCTAATCCCTGTACTATTAGTGCAGAGGCTTGAGTTCCTGTATTCCCACCCATTGCTCCAATTAATGGAATAAAAAAAGCGGTTTCGGGATGAATTTGTATTTGAGATTCGTAAGTACCAATAATTTTTGAACTCATAATACCCCCCAGCAAACCAACCAACAACCAAGGCAATCGTGCTCTTGTAAGTATCCAAGCACTATCGGAAGATTCTACATTTTCGGAAATACCTGAAGCCATTTGGTAATCTTTTTCGGCTTCTTCTCTCATCACATCTACCACATCATCAATGGTAATTCTTCCCAATAACCTGCCTATTTCATCAACAACAGGAACAACTACCATGTCGTATTTTTCCATTATTTGAGCCACCTGTTCATTATCAGTATCAACTTTTACCGACATTAATTCAGTATCGTAAATATCTTTTACTTTTTTACTTTCATTCGCTAATATTAATTTTTTTAACGAAATACGACCTTTTAGTACCCCCATATCATCCACTACATAAACGGTGTACATGTTTTCTATCCCTTCCGATTGAGTTCTAATTTCTTTTATACAAGTAGCAATATCCCAATCAATATTAACTTTTACCAACTCTTTAGCCATTAATCCACCAGCACTATCTTCGTGATAATGCAATAAGTCGATAATGTGGCTTGCTTTGTCAATGTCTTCGATGTGAGAAATTACCTCATCTTGTTTAATCTCAGATAATTCTCCAATAACATCAGCTGCATCATCAGAGTCGAGTTGATTAATAATTTTCCCTGCAATATCTTTTGAAGAAATTTCATTTAAAAATCGCTCCCGAACGTCTTCATCCAACTCAACTAAAGCATCTGCACCTAATTCTTCTGGTAAATGAAAATAAAATGCTTTTGCTTCCTCTATCGTTTGTTCTTGTAAAATTTCTGCAATATCAACTGGGTGGAGTCCTTCGATAAGTTCCAATACTTTAGCCTCCACATTGTTTTCTACAGCAGTGTTGAGTTGGTCTAAATATTCTTTGGTTAGTTCGAAATGCATGGTAACTTTTTTTGCAGTACAAAACTACAAAATTAAAATAAAGAGACTTAATCGATGTGTTTTATAATTTATGCCAATAAATTAGTCAACTCCACAAACTGTGCTACCGAAAGTTGTTCGGGACGTAAGTTAAAAATGGCATTTTCTTTTATATTTTCTGTAATAAGGCTTTTTAAGGAATTTCGCATGGTTTTTCTGCGATGGTTAAACGCCAATTTTACGACTGCTTTAAATTGTTTTTCATCACAAGCTAACTTGGCTATTTTGTTTCGTGTTAACCGAATTACTGCTGATTTAACTTTTGGTGGTGGGTCAAAAACAAACTCATCAACGGTAAACAAATATTCGATGTTGTAAAAAGCTTGAAGTAAAACACTGGTTATTCCATACGTTTTTGAACCTGGTCCGGCAGCAATTCTTTCTGCCACCTCTTTTTGAAACATTCCAACTACTTCTGGAATTTGGTCTTTATAATCCAATACTTTAAATAATATTTGCGATGAAATGTTGTAAGGGAAATTACCAATAACAGCAAAAGGTTCCTTGATGATAATGTCATTTAAATCCAGGCGTAAAAAGTCGCCATAAATAATATTTCCTTTTAAAATGGGGAATTTTTCTACCAAAAATCCGATGGATTCTCTATCCACCTCAACTGCAAAAGTTTGATAATTTTTGTTTTCTACTAAGTATTGCGTTAGCACTCCCATTCCTGGTCCAACCTCCACCACTTTTTTATATTGATTGGTTAAAAAAAGGCTGTCCACTATTCTTTTAGCTATTTCTAAATCTTTTAAAAAATGTTGCCCAAGGTGTTTTTTTGCTTTTACTTTTTGCAATATTGTGGTGAGTTTAAAGTTGTTTGTATATTGCAAAAGTAAATATATCAATGTTAATGCGGAGATTTTCTTTTCTTATTCTTTGGTGTTGTTCAACATCCTTAATGGCTCAATCGTTTGATGCAATGGTAACTATTGCACCTATTTTTCAAAATGAATTTAACCTTCATTCATTAAAAGAAAACCAATTGTTTATTTCCATGCCTTTTGCTAAACAAACCGTTTTAAATCCTGAGCAAAAGAAAAAAATTAATGAAAAAGTGCTCCTAAAATTAGAGCTCGTTTATACCAAATTTAGAACAGTAAGCTCCTTTAACCAACAAAAATTGAATGAAAACCGATTGATAGCGTTACAAAAATTAGCACCATCAATTTTTGAAAATCGGCTTTGGGATTTTGATTTGATTAGTCAAACCAATGGAAATTCTAGAAACGAATGTGATAAAATGTTTCATGGTTTTGTGCTCACTTTTCGACCTAATTCAACGCCAAACACTCTTGCTTTAGAAGCCAATTATTTAGAAAATTTGGCTTCGACTTTTGGCAAACAAGACAGCATTGATACTGACATTAAAAATAGAAGATATGATATTAAAACACATTACGATATGCAAGTGGGTTATTTGCACGATACCATTTGGTATAAGGATACCGTAAAACCAGTTCCTCCTCCAGATTTTTTTTACAACCAAACTTTGTACAAAGACTCTACCGTGTTAAATGCTTTTGATAGAAATACAATTTGGAAAAATTTTATTGTGGTTACCGATGTAACAGGAAGCATGTCGCCATATAGTGCTCAGGTTTTTGTATGGCTCAAAGCACAAGCACAAAATAAAAAAGCTGCTTATTTTGTGTTTTTTAATGATGGCGACGATAAAGAATCGGGAAAGAAAAAACCTTTAGCAACCAAAGGTGTTTATGTAACCGAAAATAAAGATTTAGAAACGGTAATAAAAACAGCCACTAAATGTATGCGAAATGGTTCTGGTGGAGGAGAAAACCTAGAAAATGATGTGGAAGCCATTATTGAAGGAGTGAAATATTATCCGACTGCTGATGAAATTATCTTAGTTGCAGATAATTATGAAAGTATGCGTGATTATGAATATTTTGATAAAATAAAAAAGCCCATTCATGTAATTTTATGTGGTTCAGAGCACAGAATTAATATTCAATATTTAGATTTAGCTCGACAAACTAAAGGAACTGTTCATACCATAAAATCGGATGTTACGAATCTACAAAACATAAAAGAAGGGGAGCATTTTTTAATCGATGAGAATGAATATATGTTTCAAAACGGAAAATTTCATTCTGTTTACAGTTTGTCGGATAAATACAAATAAACTAAAATTATTCTTCCTTCACCTTTACCCCGTCTTTAAAGTACATTACTTTTTTAATTTTACCCGCTTGTTTATCGTAAAAAATCCATTTTCCATCTGGTTTAAAGTTTTTGTAGTTTTTTTCGCTTTCCAATGTTCCAATTTCATACCACGAGGTAACTTTTCCATCTTGTTTTCCTTCTATAAAAGTTTGTTCATACATTTTTTTACCATCATCGTAATAATAAATCCATTTACCTGATTGTAAGTTATCTTTATAAGTTCCTTCCTCTTTTGGTTGTCCATTCTCATACCAAGAGTAATGTGGCCCATCTAAAACAGAGATAAATCTATCGTTGGTAAATTCTGCGTATTTATTTTGAGTATCTTTTAAATAGCTTTTTTTTTCTTCTGATTTAACAGTATAAGCATCCATTAATTCTTGTTTTCCATCGAGGTACCAATGTTCCCAAATGCCATCTTTTAAGCCTTGTTTGTATTCTCCTGTATAATCTTTTTGACCATTGTCAAACCAACCGTTCCAAACGCCATTCATAATTCCTTTACTAAAGTTACCAATGTCCTTTTTGGCTCCGTTATCGTACCATGATTCCCATTCGCCTTCTTCTTTTCCATCCTTAAATTCTCCTTGCATTACTAGCTGTCCTGCTTCATTCCAGTAGCTCCATTCACCCTCTTTATTATCGTTTAAGTAAGCACCTTTTTTCCATACTTTCCCATTCGGATACCAATAATTCCATACTCCATTTTTTTTATCTTCTTGGTAATTTCCTTCGTAATCTTTCTCTGCAGTTTTACTGTTGTAGAAAGTCCAAAGTCCATCTCTTAAACCATGTTTAAAATGTCCAACAAAATCTTTATTTCCACTTTCTAACCAATAAATCCATTCTCCCTCTTTTTTTCCGTTTACATAAAAACCTTCCACACTTAGTTTTCCATTTGCAAACCATTCTTTCATAGCTTCATTTTCAAGCCCATCTGTAAAATTTATTTCTTTTAATTTATTTCCATTTTCGTACCAATAAGTCCATAATTTATCCATTTTCCCATTGGTTATCATTCCTTTTTGTTTTTGTTGGTTCTTTCCACTCCAGTAATAAACCCATTCACCCGCCATTATTCCATCACTATAATTTCCTTCAGAAATTTTGTTTGTATTAACATCATATTCTATCCATAATCCTGCTTTATGTCCATTTTTATAGCTACCTGTATATTTTGTTGCTCCATTATCAAAATATTCGATAAAATCTCCTGTTCCATCTTTTACTAGCGAGGTTCCTTCTTTAGTAAAATAACTTTGCATCATAACATCGTCATTTTTAAAAATTCTTGAACTTTTTAATTTTTGGTTATCATACCATTCTAACCATTCCCCAACCCTTTGGTCTTTCAAAAAAGTCCCTTCTTCTTTTTTATTGCCTGAAGAATAATAAAAAGTCCACAAACTATCTTGATAACCATTTTTATTGTATCCAATCATTGCCAATTTTCCATCATCAAACCAAGTTTTACAAACTCCTTCTTTTTTCGATTTCACAAAAAATCCTTCTTCCTTTTTTCCTCCTTTATCATTGTAATTAATATACTGCCCATCAAATTCTCCATCTTTATAAGTTACTTCTTGCTGTACAACTCCATCCTTACTCCAAAAAGTCCACCTTCCTTGTTCTAGTCCTTCTTTAACAACTCCCTCTGCCTTTTTATTTCCATTAGACCAATTGTAGGTATGGAGTTGAGCAAATGCAGTGCTGTTTAAAATAATTAATAATGATAGCAGTCGAATATTCATAATTATATTACTTATTGTGTGTACTAATTATTGTGTAAAGATATTTGTAAATCTTTTTTATAAAACAGAACTTATTAATTTGTTTAAACATTTTATTGTGAAGTTTAGAAATAAAAAAAGTCCTACAAATTGTAAGACTTTAACTAAAATAAGTTTTTAGTAATTAACTTCCTATTACGCTACTAGAAATAAATCGTTGAGTTGGATTAGTAATTAATACTGGTATTTCCGCATCATTAGCAATAACTTCTTGTTCTTCGCTTCCAAAAAAATCTGGCAATAATGCATCTTCTCTAGTGTTTACAATTGCAATCATGTCTGCATTAATTTTTGCAGCATATTGTATTAATTGTTTTTTAAAACTTCCCCCTTGCTCCGCTTTTTCCATGGTGTAGTTTATTTCTTTTTCATCAAAATATTTTCTTGCAAAATGCAATTCTCTATTTAATTTGTCTTTTAAGAAATTATCGCTTTCTACCGCTGAAAATAAATGGATACAGCTACCAAAGTACGTTGCAATGTTTGCAGCAATTTTCAATTTTTGTTTGGTTACATTGGAAGAATCTATTGGGACTACAATATCATCATAAACATCAGTGTCGCTTGGACCTTTTCCTTGAACTATAATAAAAGGAACCTTTGAACTTGAAATTACTTTTAAGGCATAACTTCCCATAATTTTTTGCATTCCTTTTGCTCCATGAGTCCCCATTACAATATAGCCAGCTCCAATTTCTGTAGCAACATCACCTATGTCTTCAAAAATATTTCCGATTCTTACAATAGTACTTACACTCGTACTATATTTACTTTCTGCTTGCTCTGCAATTTTGGAGAGTTTTTCACGAGCATCAACAACTTCTTTTGTTTTTGATACCACATTTAATAAATAAACTCCTCCGTTAAAAGATTTTGCAATTTTAACGGCGTGACTTACTGCACAGTCTGCTATTGCAGTAAAATCGTAAGGAACTAGTACTTTGTATGTTTGTTTATTCATATAATATATTTTATTTAAACCTTTAAAGATATTTTATTTTTCTTTAATTTCAAATGTTTCCATAAATTTTGTTGTAAAATTTCCTTTTCTAAAGTTTTCATCTTGTAATAATTGTTGATGAAAAGGTATGGTTGTTTTTACACCTTCTATAATATATTCATCGAGTGCTCTTTCCATTTTTTTTATCGCTTCTTCTCTTGTTTGAGCAACAACAATAAGTTTAGAAATCATAGAATCATAATAAGGTGGTATTACATAATTGGCATAAACGTGAGTATCTATCCTAACGCCATGTCCACCTGGACAATGATAAGTTGTTATTCTTCCTGGGCAAGGTCTAAAATCATTAAATGGATCTTCTGCGTTAATTCTACACTGTATGGCATGCATGTTTGGTTCGTAATTTTTTCCAGAAATTTTTTCTCCATTAGCCAATTTTATTTGTTCTTTCACTAAATCAAAATCGATTACTTCTTCTGTAATAGTATGTTCTACCTGAATACGAGTATTCATTTCCATGAAGTAAAAATTACGATTTTTATCTACTAAAAACTCTACCGTTCCAACTCCTTCATAATTAACGGCTTTTGCAGCTTTAATTGCAGCTGCACCCATTTTTTTACGCAACTCCTTTGTCATAAATGGCGAAGGGGTTTCTTCCACTAATTTTTGGTGTCTTCTTTGAATAGAGCAATCTCTTTCGGACATGTGACAGGCATTTCCAGTAACATCTCCAGCAATTTGAATTTCAATATGATGGGGTTCTTCAATGTATTTTTCCATGTACATTCCGTCATTACCAAAAGCAGCGAGCGATTCTTGTCTTGCAGAATTCCATGCATTTTCCATTTCATCATCACTCCATACAATTCGCATTCCTTTACCGCCACCACCAGCAGTAGCTTTTATCATAACAGGATAGGTTACAACTTTTGCTGTTTTTATAGCATCTGCTAAATCTTTTAACAAACCCTTTGATCCTGGAACTATTGGGACTCCTGCTTTTTCCATAGTAGCTTTTGCTGAAGCTTTATCTCCCATCCCTTCTATCATTTCTGGAGACGCACCAATAAATTTGATTCCATTTTCTTGGCAGATTTTTGAGAATTTTGCGTTTTCTGATAAAAATCCATATCCTGGATGAATGGCATCTGCGTTGGTTATTTCTGCAGCAGCAATTATGCTAGGAATATTTAAGTAAGATTCTGAACTTTTTGGAGGACCAATGCAAACTGCTTCGTCAGCAAATCTTACATGAAGGCTATCTTTATCTGCAGTGGAATAAACAGCAACAGTACTTATTCCCATTTCCTTACATGTTCTAATTACTCTTAGAGCAATCTCGCCTCTGTTTGCTATTAGTATTTTTTTAAACATTTCTGAATAAGTTGTAAGTGATTAGAAATAAGTTGTCTCTGCAACTTTCTACTTTTTAACTAATTTTAAGCTGGGTCAACCAAATATAAAGGTTGGTCGTACTCAACTGGAGAGCCATCATCTACCAACGTTTTAATTATTTTTCCTCTAACTTCTGCCTCAATCTCATTAAATAACTTCATCGCCTCTATCATACATACAACGGTGTCCTCAATTACATCATCACCTACGTTAACAAAAGCAGACTTGTCTGGCGAAGGTTTTCTGTAAAATGTTCCAATCATTGGTGATTTAATAGAAATATATCTAGAATCATCTTCTGCATTAGTTGTTACTGTTGGGGTAGCTGGAGTTACAGGTGCAGCAACTGGTGTTGTATTCGCTACATGAACTGGAGCCGAAACTGGCGCTTGTACATATTGTTGAGTTTCTTCTATATATCTTCCTTTTTTATGTGGAGTAGTTTTGATAACAATTTTAAAATCTTTGTCTTCTATTTTAACTTCGCTTACGCCAGATTTTGCAACAAATTTTATTAGTTCTTGAATTTCTGATGACTTCATAATCGTATATTTTGATTTTTTTAATCTTTGCAAAAGTAATTAATATTATTTGGAGTTATATGCCCATTTTACCAAAATGGCTCCCCAAGTAAATCCACCTCCAAAAGCAGAAAGAATAATATTATCTCCTTTTTTTAGTTTATTTTCCCATTCCCATAAACACAAAGGTATTGTGCCTGATGTAGTGTTTCCATATTTTTGAATATTCAACATTACCTTATCATCACTTAACCCCATTCTTCTTGCTGTTGCATCAATTATTCTCTTATTGGCTTGATGTGGAACTAGCCAAGCAACATCTTCACTAGTTAGTTTATTTTTTTCCATTATCTCGGCAGATACATCTGCCATATTGGTTACAGCAAATTTAAAAACTGCTTGTCCTTCTTGGTGAATGTGATGCTCTTTATTTTTTACTGTTTCAAATGTTGGTGGATATGCAGAACCTCCTGCTTTTTGATTTAAAAATTGAAACCCCGAACCATCACTTTTAAGAATTGAATCTTGAATACCGAAGCCTTCTTCGTTTGGCTCTAGTAATACAGCTCCGCAACCATCTCCAAATATAATACAAGTTGTTCGATCTTCGTAATCCACTAAAGCCGACATTTTATCTACTCCTACTACCACCACTTTTTTGTGGGTTCCAGATTCAACATATTTTGAACCAGTAACTAATCCAAATAAAAAACCAGAACAAGCGGCATTAATATCAAAACCAAATGCATTGGTAGCTCCTACTTTATCGGTAATAATATTTGCAGTTGCAGGAAAAATATGGTCACCAGTAACAGTGCAACAGATTAATAAATCAATTTCTTTTGGAGAAATACCTCTTTTTTCACACAATCCTTTTACTGCTTCGATTCCCATAACAGAAGCTCCCTTTCCTTCTCCTTTTAAAATTCTTCTTTCTTTTACTCCTGTTCTCGAAATAATCCACTCATCAGTAGTATCTATCATTGTTTCCAACTCTTTGTTGGTTAAAATATAGTCGGGAACATAACCTTGAACCGCCGTAATTGCTGCAGTAATCTTACTCATAAATTCTTAATTAGCAAATGAACAAACGAAAGTAAAAAATATATCGAATCAATTGTCAGATAAAACAAAAAACTTACTGATTCAAAATGATGAACCAATAAGTTTAAGTGCTTTTTTACTTATTAATTTTTTTCAAAAGAATTACAATGCAACTTCTTTATCAACAGCTTGTTTTCCTTTGTAGAATCCACATTCTCCACAAACTCTATGATACAATACTGGAGCTCCGCAATTAGAACAATTTGCTATTGTTGGTGCAACTGCATTATCATGTGTTCTTCTTTTATCTCTTCTGGTTTTTGATGTCTTTCTCTTTGGATGTGCCATTTTAATTGTTTTTATTCAAATTTATACCTTGTAATGCTGACCACCTTGGGTCAATAATTTCTTTTTTTTGTTCTATTTTTTCTAACTCTTTTATTACTTCCTGATTACATAATCCCTTTGCATGTACTCTTTTTTGATGAAGATTTAAATTAATAAATTCATAAATATAACTGCCTACATTCAATTCATGTTCGTGTACAGGCAAAATCAAAATATCTTCTGTTTCCTCGTACATCTCGTTGCCAAATTTAACGATTAAACTTTCCTCTCCTTCAACAGCTACATCAACCATATCCAAACATCTATCGCAAGGAACTGTAACCGTTCCTTCAAAATTAAATTTTAGCAACATCATGGTTGATTGTTTCACAAATTCTAAATCAATCTTAAAAGATGATTTTTCAAACTCTTCACAATCAAACTCGCCAAAGAACTTATTGTCCACATTGAACTCAAAATAATGAGTTCCTTGCTTTAAACCTTCAAAATGTATGATATATTCACTTAAACCTTTCAAAACACACTTTTAAAGTGAAAGTTGGCAAAGGTATGAATTTATTCAATATCACAAAAAACCAACTCATATTTTTAATATCCTATTGGTTTTTAATAGTTGGCTGTTTATAAATAACCTTTTCCCCTCATTATCACAGCAAGATTAAAGGATATTATTGTATATAAAAAAAATCGAATGGTTATTAAACGACACTACTTTTTCTCTATTTTAATAATTAGCACACTTTTTTCGTGTGTTCCTGCTAAAAAATATGAAGAATTAAAAGCAAATCAACAAAGTTGTAAAGACGAAAATGCTTCCCTAAAAACCCTCAACCAAGATTTGGAGGAGAAAAATAAGGAGTTAAATGCCGCATTAACTGCTCTACAAAAACAAGTAGTTGAATTAAAAAGTGGAATTGATGCCAAAAATTTGGAAGTAGAAAAAATAACTGCTGATTTTGAAAACTTAAAGAAAAACTATGACCTTTTAACAGCAGCAAATAATAACCAGTCATCCAACAATAAATCGGCAACTGACAAATTAATGTCGCAACTACAAAAAACGCAAGAAGATTTACAATCGCAAGAAGATGCACTTCGTGCTCTAGAGTCTTCCTTATTTAAAAAAGAAAACGATTTAAAGAAATTAACTGCTGATTTAGAATCTCGTGAAAAACGAGTGAATGAGTTGGAAAGCATGATTAATAAAAAAGATGAATTATTATCGGCTTTAAAAAAGAAAGTTAAAGAGGCTTTATTAGGTTTTGAAAATAACGGATTAACCATTGAGCAGAAAAATGGAAAAGTATATGTTTCGTTAGACGAAAGTTTATTGTTTGCCTCAGGAAGTTATGATGTTGGAGCCAAAGGAACTGATGTATTAAAGAAATTAGCCAAAGTACTCGAAAACAATACAGATATTGATGTGGTGGTAGAAGGACATACCGATAATGTGCCTTTAAAAAGTAGTGGCGACATACAAGACAATTGGGATTTAAGCGTAAAAAGAGCCACTTCGGTGGTAAAAATTATTACGACTAACAGTAAAACGAACCCTAAGCGATTAACTGCTGCTGGTAGAAGTGAATATCTGCCTTTAGATTTGTCCAACTCGGTTGATGGCAGAAAAAAGAACAGAAGAATTGAAGTGATTTTGACTCCAAAATTGGATGAATTATTGAAGTTGCTGGGAGAATAGTCTAAACCCACATGCTGAGCATTTATAAGAAATTTTGTCAATTCGAGTGGATTTCACGATTGAAATGAGTGAAATTTGTATCGAGAATGCAAAATGTTCTTTAAAAGTTAATTGTTATAGCTATTATCATGATTTTTGAAACCATAGAAACCAAACGACTTGTACTTCGAAAATTAACCGACGAAGTATATCGCTATTTACTCAATAACTGTACTGACTCCGAAATAATGGAGCATTTAGGCATTAAAACTGCCGAAGAATTAACCAACGAAAAAGAAAAAATAAAACAGAGCTATACCTCGTACGGTAAAACGCTGCTGCTTTTTCAGTTGATTGACAAAGAAACCAACACCGTTATAGGCTGGTGCGGCTGCCACACGTGGTACACCAAACATTTTAGAGCAGAAATTGGTTATGTGTTAGATGACCAATTTAAAAACAAAGGATTAATGACTGAAGCCCTAAAACGCATTATTGAGTATGGTTTTAACAACATGAACCTTAACCGTATAGAAGCTTTTGTAGGAAAAGACAACATACCCTCCTTAAAATTGATGGCGAATTTTGGTTTTAACCAAGAAGGGTTTTTAAAAGAACATTACAACAACAATGGCGTACTAGAAGATTCACTCTTGTTTGCTTTGCTTAAAAACAATTACCCTTTTAACGTATAATTGCTTAATTTAAAACTTGTTAATAAGTATTGTAAAGTATGGAAATGATGTAGAAAGTTAATGAGGTAACTTTGTTTAAAAAATTAAATTAATGGATTTAAACAACAACTACATAAAGTATTCCCTTTATATTCTCTCAATTTTTATTGTGTTTTTTTTCATACACAACACTTATTTATCACTTAAAAAATCTGAACAGATACTCGAAATACTTATCTCAACAATTTCTATTACCACTGCAATTATAATTACTTTTTCGTTTTCAAAATTGTTTCAAGAGAAGCAAGAAAGAATTACAAGAAAACGTGAAATAGATAAATATTTCAACTTAATCACTTCTTTAAGAATCATTGCATTTAATATTAGAACTGACAATGAATTTTGGTCATTTAGCCCTAGTACAAAATCAGGAATAGATTATAAATATCCTGAATTAACCGTTGAAGAGTTTAGAAATAATTCTCAAAATTATTCTTCTGAATTAGGAGGAGAAATTATTCCTCAGGCTTATCTCTCATTAAGAGGATTAGATAATAGTGCTCAAGGTATTTTAGATATAAATCTTAAAAATTATACTTTAGACGAGTTAGATAGATTTATAAACTACTGTGGACATATTCATTATTTTTTGGATGAACAAAAGGAAAATAATCATTTTAGTAGAATAAGTTCAAACCGTTTAACTAAAATAAAAGAAGAATTCTTCAATATTACTAAAAAACAGACATCAGAAAGTACAATAAACCTTGATATTAAAAATATTTTCTGTGATTTTTATGATAATAAATTACATGAATGTGTCTCTCTCGTAAATCTTAATAAAAAGGAATTACCAATTCACTTTGAATGGATTATGATAAATTTCATTATTTATTTATTTCTATTAATTTCTTCATTATTAGTATATAGCCTTACCTTGTGTTTATGCATTAAACCAAATATTACATTATTCTTAATTTCATTTTTTATTGTTAATACTATTGATTTAACTTATGGACTCTATGTTAGTATTAAGAAAGAACTCATTATTGAATGATTTTTATAATATTTAAATCAAAACAAAACCATGAACAAACTTTTTTTTATAGTACTCTCCAAGCTCCCGCATCCGCTTGTGATTATAAAATGTTCCAAGCTGACGCTTGAAACAGATGATGCTTTATATTTGTAATAAAAAATAAATGAACCCAATTATCGACCACATACAGATTACCGTAAAAAACGCCCATCTATCGCATTCTATGATAAAATAATTCAAATTGTAATTTAAAATTAGTCCAAAGGGCTTTTTAAATTACAATAAATATAACTTAGAAAAATTAGTGCTTAAAAAACAAATCCAACACTCAGTTTCACGGTAAAATTATCGCTTTCCTCTGGTAATTGATAAGGACCAAATCGATAATAGGCTCCAACCCCAAAAGAACTAAAGTTGAATTTAAGTATATTATTGATAATTAAACCCGATTCGTAATACCCATTTTCCATCGTTTTAAAAGCTACCCCATCGTGCGATTCGGGATGAGTTAAAGAGCCAAATCCAATACTTGAAGTTACGATAAATTCGGGTTCAAACTTTTTAACTTTTAACAACAAGGAACCAAAACTATGTCGAAAATGAATGTTGACATACTTATCGGAAAAAAACTCGTAAGGCAACATGGTTTCAAAAGCGTTTTCGGTGGCAATTAAAAAAGTAGTAAATCGAAAGGCTCCTAACGAACTGTTTAGTTTGTGCTGAGGAACATCGCCATCAATTAACCCAGCTTCAACAAAAAAACTAGGGCGACCAATATTTTTAATTCTGAATTTTTTTTCAGCTCTCACTGTATATCGGGTGTATTGATATTCTCCATTGTATTCTTTTACTCCTTGCTCTATCTTGGCGTAAAGTATTGGGTAATTGCTTGGCTTGGCAAATTTCTGACTCAAGGTTTGTACTACTTTTTCTTTAAAAGCGTATCTCCACTCAACGCCTAACTCATTAAACGTATAATATTGATCGTGTAAAATGGTGTTTGCATCGATACTTTGTTTGTAATAATAATTGTTAGTTACTGCCACATTTTCCTGATTGGCAAACAGGTACACTTTTAAATAACGAAGCGTTCTAAATGTTAACCGACCTTCCATTTTTTCTATATTATTCATTCTGCTTAAATAAAGCACCCGATTAAAAGCAGTAGAAAGTAAAGGCGTTTTATAATCGTAAAAGTGAACAACTCCAGGTTCTTCAACATCTTTAATGACGGACAAGTTTAAACTCACATCATTTTTATGGCTGATTAAAAAGTCAACATCTCCACCATATTTAGGTTCCTTATCGTTAAATCCATAAGCTCCGTAGCCACCTATCGAAAACCATTTAGAAATACTTGTATTGGTGTGCATTCCTGCTCCTAATCTAAATCCCTCGTAATCGTTATAACCAATAAATCGGTTAAGGTCTAAATTAATATATCCCAATTTAAGTTGTCCTGTAAATAATGCTTCTAAACCTTTTACTTTTCTATCTAAATGTTCTGCTTTTCCTAAACTATCGATAACTTGATAAGTGTCTTTTTCTTTTTGAGAGAGCGTATCTTCTCTGTATTTATCCCAGAATTCTTCATCTTTTTTAGTGGCGTCCATATCAATTTCGGTTTCGATATAGCTAAATTCTTTATTAGAAATTTCTGGATTTATTTGAATGTTTTTTAAGTAGGTTTTCCCAATCCCCATTATTTTAAAATTATTAATTTGAGCATTATTAAAAAGCACATTAGAATTGAGCTGAATAGGAAACCAACTGCCTTCAATTTTTTCATATTTCTGTTGAATTTTTATGGCAATTCCTTCTTCCTGAACAAAAGGTTCGGCAATTACATTTTGCAAAGCATACCCATCGGTGTTTACATACAATAATCCTTTTAATGCGTCAAAATTTTTACCTTTTAATGGATGAAACGAAATAATAAAAACAGTGTCTAATTCACTAAAAGCAGTGTCTTCAATGATAAACAAATATTTATTAATGCTGTTGACAGAGATTGGGTTGAGGTAAGATTTTTCCAATACATTGATGGTTGGGTTATAAAATGAAAACGATTGAAATTGGGTTGCCAAAAGTGAAAAAGTAGGATTTTTTAATCCCGAAACTCTGGAGGCAATTACTTTTTCGTAGCTTTTATCGGGCTGTTTGTATTTCCGTTCGGTAACAGATTCCATCATAAAAATATGATGTTTATCCAACCATTTGATAACTTTTTGGTCGTTGGTATCTAGTTCTAAAATTTTTTTAGGATTGTATTGGATGGCACTATCTACCACTCCTGTAAAATACATTTTGCTGTACGATTCGTACTTAAAATCGAGACTTTTTTCGGGATTATGTATTTTCCTATTTTCTACTACTTTGTTGATAATTCGGTGTGCAGGATTTTCTCCAGGAAGTACCACAAATTCGGTTAATTCGTAGCTTGTTTTTTTTAATTCAATCAATATATTTTTTTGATTAGTAACTTCAATTTCTTGAGGCTCATAACCAACATAACTCATTTTTAGTTGATGGATAGGTTCTGGTGAATTGAGATTAAAATTTCCATTAATTCCGGTTGTTGTACCGATGTGTTGGTTGTTTGCAACAATATTAACGAACGCTAGTGGTTCTTTGGTTTTACTATCAACGATAGTTCCTTGTAGTTGGTGCTGTGCAAATACAATAAGTGGGAAAAATAATAAACCAACAATAAAAACTCTCATTAATTTTAAAAATTCGATGCTAATTTACTTTTAATATTCGATTTTTTTCTCTCCACTAACTGAGGGGAATTAAAAGAGAAGCCATACTGTATTTTTTTAAAAATCACCCCTATAATCCCCTCGAGGGGATATTTCCTCCCTTGAGGGAGGATTAAGGTGGTTGAATTCGTATTTTTGGATAAATGTTAGGAATTAATCACGACCATATTAACTTATTTTCTAAACTTTCGTTCAGTCGAATGGTAAATGCCTTTCAAGTAAGATGGAGCTTTTATTATTCTAAATGGAGTAAAACTCCTAAGGGAATAACTTTTCCAATTAGCATTACTATTGAACCGACAACTGCTTGTAATTTGGGTTGTCCTGAATGTCCGAGTGGTTTAAAACAATTTACACGGCCAGAGGGGAATTTAAAACAAAAGTTGCATCAAAAAATAATTGACCAAGTTTATCGAAAAACTTTTTATTTAAACTTTTACTTTCAGGGTGAACCCTACATCAACCCTAATTTTTTGGAAATGATAAAATATGCTCACACCAAAAAAATGTACACCGCAACTTCTACTAATGCCCACTTTTTAAACGAAGAAAATGCAAAAAAAACCATCGAATCGGGGTTAAATCGTTTAACCATTTCCATAGATGGAACAACCCAAGAAACTTACGAGAGTTATCGTAAAAATGGCAGCTTAGAAAAAGTTATCGAAGGCACCAAAAATGTAATTAAATGGAAAAAAGAATTAAAGTCTAAAATTCCGTACATCATTTTTCAATTTTTGGTAGTAAAACCCAACGAACACCAAATTGAGGACGCCAAAAAGTTAGCAACCGAATTAGGTGTGGACGAAATACGTTTTAAAACTGCACAAGTTTACAATTTCAAAAGTGGTAACGAATTAATTCCTACCATCGAAAAATATGCTCGTTACAAAAAACTGGCAGATGGAACCTATCGATTAAAAAACAAACTGCTTAACGAATGTTGGCGAATGTGGAGCAGTTGTGTGATAACTTGGGATGGAAAAATTGTTCCTTGTTGTTTTGATAAAGATGCAACTCACCAATTGGGTGATATAGAACAAACCAATTTGCAACAAATTTGGAAATCTGCTGCTTACACTAATTTTAGAAAAACGTTATTAACCGACCGACAAAATATTGATATTTGTAAAAATTGCACCGAGGGAACTAAGGTTTGGGAGTAGTGATTAGTCGTTAGTGTTTTTCCCTTTCACTTAACTACTTTATTATTAACTTTGTTCCTCAAAATAGTACAACATGAATTTTATAGAAGAATTACGTTGGAGGGGCATGATACACGACATGATGCCGGGAACTGAAGAACAATTTGATAAAGAAATGACTTCGGCATATATAGGTTTCGACCCAACAGGAGATTCGTTACACATTGGTAGTTTAGTGCAAATAATGATTTTGATTCACTTACAAAAAGCTGGGCACAAACCTTTTGCTTTGGTTGGCGGTGCTACTGGAATGGTAGGCGATCCATCAGGAAAATCTGCCGAACGAAATTTATTAGATAACGAAACTTTAAATCACAATTTAGCAAGTATTCAAAAACAATTAGAACGATTTTTAGACTTTAACTGTGGAGCCAACTCAGCAGAACTGGTGAACAATTACGATTGGTTCAAGAATATGACTTTTCTGGATTTTATTCGTGATGTGGGCAAGCATATTTCTATTAATTATATGCTAGCAAAAGATTCTGTAAAATCGCGTTTAGAAACAGGAATGTCGTTTACTGAGTTTAGTTACCAATTGGTACAAGGCTATGATTTTTACTGGTTGTGGAAAAACAAAAATTGCAAAGTGCAATTAGGCGGTTCCGACCAGTGGGGAAACATTGTAACAGGAACGGAATTGATTCGAAGAAAAGGAGGAGGAGAAGCATTTGCCTGTACCACTCCGCTCATAAAAAAAGCTGATGGAAGCAAATTTGGGAAATCCGAAGGAGGCAACGTTTGGTTAGATAAAACAAAAACTTCTTCTTATAAATTTTACCAATATTGGATAAATGCTTCCGATGAAGATGCGGTAAATTATATTCGAATTTTTACCTTAAAAACGAAAACAGAAATTGAAGCCTTAGAAAAAGAACATGCAGCAGCACCACATTTAAGAGTTTTACAAAAAGCGTTAGCTGAAGACATTACCATTCGTGTTCACTCCAAAGAAGATTTTGATGCTGCTGTGAGTGCTTCAGAAGTTTTGTTTAAAAAAGGAGCAGAAGCTTTAGCTGGTTTAAAAAGTATGAGTGAAGCTATTTTTAATGATGTTTTTGAAGGTGTCCCTCAAGCAGAAATTGCGTTAACCGAATTTGAAGCTGGTATAACAATTGTTGACGTGTTAGTTGCAAAAACAAACTTTTTAAGCTCGAATAGTGAAGCAAGACGAGCTTTGAAAGAAAACTCAATAAGTGTAAATAAAGATAAAATTGAAGAGGATTCTATTTTAACCGCTAAGAATTTGATTAACGGAAAATACATCTTGATTCAAAAAGGGAAGAAAAATTATTTTTTAGTTAAAGCTGTATAGTGAAGCACTTACTTTTTATATTTTTTGGAATAATTTTTTTAACTGGATTTTCTCAAACTTCCAATAAAAAAAGAATTTTAGTGGTTCCTTATGGACGTTTTGATTTTGTTTCGGAATTTACATTAGAATATATTGCCGAAAAAAATGAAACCACTGCAGAAAATGTTTTTTTGATTTATCAAAAAGCACTATTAACTGCCTTTGAAAAGTATTCCGATGAAAATTTTGAATTTGTTGTTGTTAGCCCTGACGCAATTAATCCATATATCAAATTTATTAAATACAAACCCGGAAAATTTGATGGAAAAAATTATAATTCTGCTAACTTAAAAGATTTTAAAGTGGAAGATTTTACTAAATTTTTAGAACATCAAAACACCGATTTCATAATTTTTATTACTTGGTACGATATTCAAAAAGAATCGTTTATTAGAGGTGGTAAACTGGATAAAAGAGTTGATTATGCTGCACATTATTTGGATTTTGACATCTATAATTTATTTAAAGAAAGAATCGTTGGAATGGGAAGAGTAATGGCAGAAGCTAATGTTCCCAACGACCTTGAGGCATCTTTTAATTTGCTGCGCTTAAAAGAATTAGAAAGTGGGTATCAAAATTTTATTGGCAAAGTTGTTGAACAATTAAATAAACCTATTGAAAATTAAATCACATGATTTCTGCAATTCGTTTGTTTTTATTGGTTTCCTGGACATTATTTCTCATGTTCATTGCTCCTTTTTTTATTTTAATAACTTTACACAGGCAGTTTCCATTAATCGTTGCAAGAACATTATTTCCAGCAGTTTTTACACGTCTTGCTGGGATAAAAATTAAAACTTTCGGAAAAGAAAATATTCCAAAAAATCAACCTGCAATTTATATTGCCAATCATTGCTCTCATTTAGACATAGGTTGTTTGTGCTTAAGTTTGCCCGTTAATCTGCATTTTATTGGTAAAAAAGAGTTAGCATGGATGCCGATTGTTGGTTGGTACATGTATGTTGCAGGTCATATTTTTATTGACAGAAGCAATAAGAAAAAAGCTTTTGAAAGTTTAAAACAAGCAGCAATAAAAATTAAAAATGGTAAAAATGTGGTGATGTATCCCGAAGGGACAAGAAGCAAAACAGGTGAGTTGGGAGATTTTAAAAAAGGAGCATTTTATTTGGCAATAATGGCAAACGTAAGTATTGTTCCTGTTCACATTGAAGGAACTTTTAAAGTTTGGCCCTCAGGAAGTTCAACAATTACACCCGGAGATGTTACGGTTCGTATTGGCAAGCCTATCGATTCTTCAAAATATACTAATCAAACAATAAAGGATTTTGTTTTAGAAGCAAGAGAAGCAATTTTAAAATTAAAGGAAGAGGTAGGTGATAAGTAATCAATATTCACTAAATATTTTCAAATTATTACAACGGAATATTCCCGTGTTTTTTCTTAGGCAAAACAGCTACTTTGTTTTCTAGCATTTTAAAAGCAACAATCAGTTTTTCTCTAGTTTGGTCTGGTCGAATAACTTCATCAATATAACCTCTGGCTGCTGCATTATAAGGATTAGCAAACATTTCGGCATATTCAGCTTCTTTTTCTTTCCATTTAACTTCAGAATCTTTGGCTTCGGTAATTTCTTTTTTGAAGATAATTTCAGCAGCACCTTTGGCTCCCATCACCGCAATTTCAGCACTTGGCCAAGCATAATTCATGTCCGCACCAATGTGTTTGGAGTTCATCACATCATAAGCACCTCCGTATGCTTTACGAGTAATAACAGTAATACGAGGAACGGTAGCCTCACTAAAAGCATACAATAATTTTGCTCCATTGGTGATAATAGCATTCCATTCTTGGTCTGTTCCAGGTAAAAAACCAGGGACATCTTCCAAAACCAATAATGGAATATTAAAAGCATCACAAAAACGAACAAATCGAGCACCTTTTTGAGATGATTTGATGTCTAAAACTCCTGCTAAAAATGCAGGTTGATTGGCAACAATTCCAATTGAACGACCTGCTAAACGAGCAAATCCAACCACCATATTTTCGGCAAAATCTTTATGTATTTCGTAAAAACTGTTTTCGTCAACCGTTCCAGTAATAACTTCTTTCATATCATAAGGTTGGTTGGCATTTTCGGGGATAATAGTGTTCAATCCCATTCTCAATTCATTTCCTGATTCGTAAGGAATACTCGGAGCATCCTCTTCGCAATTTTGAGGCATGTAACTCAACAATGTTTTAATCCCAGTAATACACTCCAATTCATTGGCATACGTTAAATGAGTAACTCCCGATTTGGTGGAATGAGCTGAAGCTCCTCCTAAATCTTCCGAACTAACTTCTTCGTGAGTTACTGTTTTTACTACGTTTGGACCAGTAACAAACATATAGGAAGTGTTTTCCACCATCATAATAAAATCGGTGAGTGCAGGCGAATATACTGCACCACCAGCACAAGGTCCCATAATTGCGGAAAGTTGTGGAATCACACCACTTGCTAATGTATTTCTATAAAAAATATCGGCATAACCAGCCAAGCTCACTACCCCTTCTTGAATACGTGCTCCTCCAGAATCATTCAAACCAATAACTGGAGCACCATTTTTCATAGCCATATCCATTATTTTGCAAATTTTTTCAGCATAAGCTTCGGCTAAAGAACCTCCTAAAACAGTAAAATCTTGAGAAAACACATAAACCAATCGTCCATTTACATTTCCATACCCAGTAACCACACCATCACCTAAAAAATGTTCCTTATCTAAACCAAAATTGGTTGAACGATGTGTTACCAACATCCCCATTTCCTGAAAAGTTCCTTCATCAATTAAAAAATGAATTCGTTCTCGTGAGGTAAGTTTTCCTTTTTTGTGCTGCGATTCAATTCGTTGCAGTCCGCCACCTAATTTAGCTTTCTCAATCTTTTCGTCTAATAGCTCAAATTTCTTTTTCATGGTATCGTAATTGAGGAGTAAAAATATAAAATACAATTAAACATATTACCTTAAATGCTAATTTAGTTAAATAATTTTAAGGTTGGAATACAATGATTAATTTCGTCCTTTGAAAATTAACAAATAAAAAATGCACTTAAATTTTAAAGAAATTGCCACTGCAACCATGGTACTATTTGCAGTTATTGATATTATTGGCTCTATTCCAATCATCATTGATTTACGTCAAAAAACGGGACATATACAATCTGAAAAAGCAAGTATAGTTTCACTAGTTATTATGATATTATTTTTGTTTGTTGGAGAATCTATTCTAAATTTAATTGGTATCGATGTCAACTCTTTTGCTATTGCGGGTTCATTTATCATTTTCTTTTTGGCGTTAGAAATGATTTTAGGTATTCGCCTTTATAAAGATGAAGACGGTGGAAAAAGCACTGCATCAATTGTTCCTATTGCTTTTCCATTAATTGCTGGTGCAGGAACCATGACTTCCTTACTTTCATTAAGAGCTGAATACGATGTAGAAAACATTGTTGTTGCTATAGTCATTAATATCATTTTAGTTTATGCAGTGTTAAAATCTTCTGTTTTTATAGAAAAAATATTGGGAAAAGGTGGAATTGCTATTTTACGAAAAGTATTTGGAGTAATATTATTAGCAATAGCCGTAAAATTATTTAAAAGCAACGTTGGATTATAATGCCAAAAATTACTATTTATACAGATGGTGCAGCCAAAGGTAATCCTGGCAGAGGCGGATATGGTGTTGTTATGATGAGCGGACAACATCAAAAAGAATTGGCAGAAGGTTTTAGAAACACCACCAATAACCGAATGGAATTATTAAGTGTAATAGTTGCTCTGGAAAGTATAAAAGTTTTACCAGCAGAAGTTCATATTTTTTCAGATTCAAAATATGTAGTTGATGCCGTTGAAAAAGGATGGGTATTTGGTTGGCAGAAAAAAGGATTTAAAGGGAAAAAAAATATTGACTTGTGGCAACGATTTTTAAAAATTTATCCCAAACATCAAGTTAAATTTAATTGGGTAAAAGGACATGCAGGAAATAGATACAACGAGCGATGTGATGAATTGGCTGTTGAAGCTGCAGAATCACCTAATTTATTGATTGATGAGGGTTATGAAAGGCAATTAAAAGAAGGACTTTTTTAATAGCCAACCTTACGATAATTTTTTTCGTCTAAATTATAATGGACAATTAATTTTTCTAAAAATCGTTTTATTACATTTGCCGTCTTTCAAAAATATATGCCAGCATATCCTAATATTATAAAATCAAAATTGCCTAAAGTTGGCACTACCATTTTTACGGTAATGAGTCAATTAGCCAACGAAAATAAAGCGATAAACCTTTCACAAGGATTCCCCGATTTCAAAAGTTCACCAGAGTTGATTGCTTTGGTCAACGAATCCATGAAAAAAGGATTTAACCAATATGCTCCAATGCCAGGTATTTTGCCGTTACGGGAAGAAATAGCAAAAAAAACAAGCAACCTTTATGGCGTTGATTATCATCCCGAATCAGAAATTACCATTACTGCTGGTGGCACACAAGCTATATACACAGCTATAGCTGCAATGATTACAGAAGGAGATGAGGTAATTATTTTTACCCCTGCTTACGATTGTTATGCTCCAGCAATTGAATTAAATGGTGGTAAAACAGTTTTTGTTCAGATGGTTGCTCCCGAATTTAAAATTAACTGGAATCAAGTAAAAAAGTTGATTACGCAGCATACCAAAATGATTATTATTAATACTCCTCATAACCCAACAGGTACCATATTAAAAGAAGAGGATATGTTGGCGTTAGAAAAAATTATTTCTAATACTGACATCGTTTTAATAAGTGATGAGGTTTACGAACACATTATTTTTGATGAGAACCAACATCAAAGTGTTGCCAAATTTCCTGGATTAGCAGAACGTGCATTTATTATTTCTTCTTTTGGAAAAACTTTTCACAATACTGGATGGAAAATGGGCTATTGTTTGGCTCCAAAAAACCTGATGAAAGAATTTAGAAAAGCACATCAATTTATTGTTTTTTCGGTAAATACACCCATGCAGTATGCATTGGCAGAATATCTTAAAAACGAAAATAATTATTTATCTCTAGCTTCTTTTTATCAACAAAAAAGGGATTATTTTGTCAATTTAATCAAAGATTCACGGTTTGAAGTGTTGCCTTCTTCTGGCACTTATTTTCAGTTGTTAAGCTATTCAAAAATTACCAATAAAAGTGATAAGGATTTTGCAATTGAGCTGACCAAAAAACACAAAATTGCTGCTATTCCCGTATCTGTTTTTTATCATAAGAATATAGATGATCAACTACTTCGGTTTTGTTTTGCAAAAAAAGAAGAAACGTTACAACAAGCTGCCGAAATTTTAAATAAGGTATAATTCTTTTATCTTTGATGGAATATGGAAAGTTTAAAAGTAACCATTATTCAATCTGATTTACATTGGGAAAATGTAGCCAAAAACATTTCTATGTTTTCTAAAAAAATCAGTGCTATTACTGAACCTACCGATATTATTGTGTTACCAGAAATGTTTACTACTGGCTTTACTATGAAATCAGAGAAACTTGCCGAAACCATGACTGGTAAAACGGTTGCTTGGATGAAAGAACAAGCTAAAAAATCGAATTGTGTAATTATTGGAAGTTTGATTGTTAAGGAAGAAATCACCTCTCCGTCAACTGACGGAAGACAGAGAGGGGTGAAGTTTTTTAATCGTTTGGTTTGGATGCAGCCTGATGGTGATTTTTATACCTATGATAAAAGACATTTATTTAGAATGGCTAAAGAACACGAAAACTTTAGTGCTGGGAATAAAAGGCTAATAGTTGATTACAAAGGCTGGAAAATTTGTCCATTGGTTTGTT
The DNA here is from genome assembly GCA_964360245.1 of uncultured Vicingus sp. Lineage (GTDB taxonomy): Bacteria > Bacteroidota > Bacteroidia > Flavobacteriales_E > Vicingaceae. The sequence continues at coordinate 18,000 of CAYHWX010000011.1, read as the reverse complement.
ACGATTTACGTTTCCCAGTTTGGAGTAGAAATTTTTCTTTGACCGAAACTCCAGCTTATGATTGCCTTATCTACATTGCCAATTGGCCCGAAGTTCGTAAAACTCCTTGGAGCAAATTATTAGAAGCACGAGCCATCGAAAATCAATGTTATGTTGTTGGTGTTAACCGTGTTGGTATTGACGGAACAAATCATGTGTATAGTGGAAATTCCGTAGTTATTAACCCAAAAGGAGAAGCAATTACAACAGTTCCAGAACACAAAGAGGTTACACAAACTGTTAGCCTTTCGCTAAAAGAATTAACAGATTTTAGAGCACTATTTCCTGTGAGGTTAGATGGTGATGAGTTTGAGATAATTTATTAAGAAAGAAAATTTCTATTCCTTAATTATCCAATTAATATCATTGTCCCAATTGGCTTTAATGACAATGTCTTTTTCGTAAAAGATTACTTTTTCTGGTTGTAAATGATTCAGGTAATTTCCTGTGTTCCATTTGGAGTCTGTATTGTTATCAATAATTAATTTTAATTGATAAGCTCCAGGTAGTAGATATTGATAATCAATTTTACTTTCACCTTTTAATATATTCTCTTGTATTAAAGTTTTGTTTTTGTATAACTGAACGATGTAATTTTCTGTAAAGTTGGGAGTTACTTTTAATAAAATAGTGCCGTAATCGGACAGTTTTTTAGTTTTGAATTTCACTTTTACAGTATCATTTTGTAAGCCGTATATGTCTGTAAAAGTAGCAGGAGGAATAAACAATTGGTAGTTGGTGTTTTCTTTAAAAGAGTATGTTATATTAGATTTCCTATGTACGTAATTTCCGCTTATTAAATTTTCTACGTTTACTTCTACAACGACACTATCTTCTAAAATTTTAATTTTGGAAAAATCATAATATGAAATAGGTCTTTCTGAAAGTAAACTTATACTTTTATTTAAATCAAAATTTGGAGTAATATTTGTCCTAATATTTAAAACAGAATCCTCTAACTCCGTTTTTACAATACTAATATCTAACGTGTCAAAGTAATGTATTGCGTTAGGATTAATTCGAACGATTCTACCCTCTTCTGTAAGCCTCATATTTTCTTGTATAGCAAAATTTACACTTTCAGTTTTTGTAGGGTTTCTAAGCCATAATATTATCGTATCCCCAATATGGTTATTTTCCCATAAAAAAATATTATTAAGAGTTGATGTGTCTGCACTGAATCCATATGCTTTATTTGGAATATTTAGCACTATATCCAATCTACCATAATCTGTATTTTTAGCTTCAACCACATATTGTTTGCCTCCTTCCTCTTCAAACAGATACACTATATTATTACTACGCGATGAATCCAGCATAATGATTTCATCTTTAAAAGCAATTTCTTCATTGGGTAAATCGAATAAATAATTGTTGTTGATATCGTTTATCGCAAAAAATTTATACTCACCATGAGCAATATTGCTGATGGAAAAAGCTCCATCTTTATCAGTTATTGCAACGTATCGAGGTAATTCTTTTAAAGGAACAGAATCGGTTAATTGGTCATAAAGCAACACATAAATTTTATCTTTTTTAGATAAATCAAATGCATCTACAACAGTTCCAGAGTAGAAAAGCGAATCGATATAATTGCCTGTAGAAAAAACATATTTGTAGTTTGGATAAACATTGTTTTCGGTGATATCGGTAATTGCATTTCCAAAATTGATACTGTAAGTGGTGTTCTCTTTTAAATCGCCCAACAATTTAACTACCAACTTTTTTCCTTTTACCGAAATTTCTGGAGCAGGTTCCATTAATGGCGATACAATGAGTTGACTTGCACTATTATTGAGTTGAATAAATTCATCAAATTCGATGACTACCGTTTTACTGTCAAAAAATAGTGCACCGTTGAGAGGCTCACTTTTTACTTCTTTTGGAGGTAAAATGTCTTTTTCACCACCAGTTAAAGGTACTATTTGAGCACAAGAGAGTAAAAGTAACGTCATTGCGAGGAACGAAACAATCTGCTTAAAAGAAAAGATTACTTCTTCCGAATCGTTACACTTTCGGAATCGTAATGACGAATAGTATGATGATGTGTTTTTCAAAGAAAAGTGGCTATCAGTTTTGTGATTTCAGATAAATGGTTGGCATCAATTTCATCAAAAGAGTTCAATTTTTCGCTATCAATATCTAGGACTAACGCAACTTCTCCTTTTTTATTAAAAACAGGGATTACAATTTCTGATTTTGATAACGAGCTACAAGCAATGTGATCTGGAAATTGATTCACATCTTTTACGATAATAGTTTTTTTCGTTAACCAAGAAGTTCCACAAACACCTTTCCCTTTTTTTATTCTGGTACAAGCAACTGGTCCTTGAAATGGTCCTAAAACCAACTCATTTTCTTTTACAAAATAAACGCCCACCCACAACCAGTTAAATCCAAATTTTAGAGCAGCAATAATATTAGAAAGATTGGCAATTAAATCGGTTTCTCCTTTTACTAAAGCATTAATTTGTGGAATTAATGCTTTGTATTTTTCTTCTTTCGAAAGGTGCTGAGATATAATGAGTTCTTCCGCCATTTTGCAAATATAAACATCCCAATTGAATGCTTCTATTTGCTTCTAGCTTATTTAAGTAAGGAAACCTTGCCAACAAATTTATGGTTTAAACCTTCCCAATCTTTTAGTTTAATGTTATAAACATAAACCCCTTCCATAGAAATGTCGCTGCCTCCTTTTGCTGTTCCATCCCAACCACTTTGTAAGTTTGATGTTTCATAAATCAACTCTCCCCATCGGTCAAATATTTGCATTTGAAAATCTTCAATTTCTTCTCCAACAGCAGTAAATATGTCATTGTCGCCATCAGCGTTTGGTGTAAAAGCATTAGGGATATAGAAATTAAATTTAGGATCAATTATTAATTTTTCTACCGCAGTATCTTTGCAACCATAATTGTTGCTCGTTACCAAAGTAATGTAATAGGTTCCATCTGTTTCATATTTGTGAATTGGATTAAATTGGCTGGAAGATTTACCATCACCAAAAGTCCAAGTATAAAAACTAGCATCGATAGAGTAGTTTTCAAAAGTAATTTCAGGGTTTAAGATGTCTGTTTCTCTCGGATTAAATTCAAATTGAGCAATCGATTGAGGATTAATAGTAACATTCATATTCGCTTGGTTGCTGTTGATACATCCAAAAGCAGAAGTAATAGTTAATGTTACGTTATAAATTCCAGTTTGAGTATAGGTTTGAGTTGGATGCTCTTGTGTGGAATAAGAACCATTACCAAAATTCCAATTGTAAGTTGAACCTGATTGATTAATCGCATTATTACTTAAATCCAAAGCAACTTGTCCACAAGCAATTTCAGTTTGTGGCAACACATACACCGATGGTAATGGATTTACATTTACCAATACTCCTTCATTAATCGAGTTTCCACAAACGTCAGTTACTGTAACAACGTAATTAGTGTTAGTTAAAGGAGTAACGATAAAAGGACCTTGTCCTACTCCTAATCCGTTATTCCAATTAAACAAATAAGTTCCAATTCCTCCATTAATAGAAGCACTTAAAAGGTAAGTGTTTCCTTCGCATAAGCTGGTATCAGGAACGGCAGATAGATTCACTAAATTGATGTCGTTAACTAAAACATTTGTACTATCTGTCGTTCCGATACAGCCATTTCCATCCATTGCATAAACGGAATAGATTGTTGATGCTGAAGGGTTAACCAATTGATTTGCTCCATTATATCCGTTATTCCATACATAAGTAAAGTTTCCAACTCCTCCAAAAGCAAAAGCTGATAGGTTAATAGCTTGCCCAGGACAAATGGTATCTCCACCCTGAACAATTGTAGCTATTGCAGAAGGCTCATTAATGTAAACAGCAGTGGTATCAATACATCCGTTATTGTCGGTAACAGCAACCACTTGATAACCAGAACTTAAATTTGATGCGTTAGCAGAAGTGGAAACTGAAGGAATCCATTGATAAGAGTAGGGTAGAGTTCCTCCTGTTGTAGTGGTTTGAATGGTACCATCATTAAATCCGTTACAAGTAATATTGCTGTAATTAAGAACAGAAGCGATTAGTAAAGTAGGTTCAGTAATGGTATATTGATTAGTAGCTGTACAACCGTTATCATCAGTAATGTTTAATAAATATACTCCTGCAGTTAAGTTATTTATAAATGGACTGTTTGGGAATGAGTTATTGTTCCAATTGTAAGAATAAGGAGCAGTTCCTCCGTTCATATTCATAGAAATTGCACCATTGTTTCCTCCAAAACAACTCACATTTTGTTGGCTGGAGATGTTAAAACTTAAAGGGAGAGGTGAGGTGATGGTGATACTTTGTGAGGTGTTACATCCATTGTTGTCTGTAACAAATACATTGTAATTTCCACTAGTTAAACCAGTAGCATTTAAATTATTTTGTATTGGATTGGTGTTCCATATTGCAGCATAAGGAGCTGTGCCTCCTGCAGGAATTACTGAAGCAGCACCATCATTACTTCCAAAACAGCTTGTATTTATTTGTGTTGTAGTGGCTGTTAAAGGTGATGCTGGTTGAGTTATCACAATAGTATCTGTGGTGATACATCCACCATTTGAAGTAACAGTAACATAATAAGTTCCACTTGATAAGTTGGATATGGTTGGGTTGAAACCACCGTTTGACCATAGATAAACGTAAGGTTGTTGTCCTCCATTAACATTAGCTGTAGCTGAACCATTGTTACCTCCAAAACAACTTACATTATTACTTGTAATGTTTATATTTCCTGGAAGTGGTCCTGTTCCAACAACAGTTGTAGCCGAAGAAATACATCCTGAGGCATCTGTAACAGTAACTGTGTATTGACCAGCTAAAAGTCCGTTGGCATTGGCATTATTACCTCCGTTTGGAGACCACACATAATTATATGGTGCAGTCCCTCCCTGAACAGTTGCTGTTGCAGAACCATTGGAAGCACCACAATTTGCAGGTGTTGAAGTAGTAGTTGCTGAGAATCCAGTTACAGTAACACAAAAAGAATAAATCTGCACCCCATTAAACGGGCAATTATCGTCGCTAACTGTTACAGTAAAACAATAAGGGTTAGCACTAATATCGCCTATTGTTGGAGTCCAACTAAAATTACCAGTGGGTATTTGAGCACCATTATTAGTAAAACTAGCTGCAGAAATTGCATTGTTCCAATTTAGCGTAACGGTTTGTCCCGCGTCTAAATCAAATGAAGGAATAGTAAAATTTAAAGGTGAACCAGCACAAGCGGTGATTGAAAATTGTCCTGTTCCATTAATTCCTGTTATGTAAGGTAAGTTGTTGGTACAAGGAACTGTTCTTAGTTGAATATCTCTAATTACACTTCCAACAAAAATTTCATTTCTATATTCCTCAACTTTTACGGCAAATACGGTAACTTCTTGTAAAACTGGAGTCATACAAATATCACCAGTTGAAGAGTTGAAAGTGATAGCTGGGTTGGAGATTAATGGTTGTTGAGCAGAATACCCAGGAAGATAAGTAACTGTTGTTATTGCACTGGTAGCTGGTGTTATTAACGAGTAATATAATGAATCTCCATCTACATCTGTTGCTCCGTGGTTAAAGCAAGATGTTTGACCAACACAAGGAAAAGAAACAGGTGGATTTGAAAAAGTGGTAGAGTTATTACACGCAAAATCTAAGTTATTCAATTTTGCTTCAATATAAATATTCTCTCCTCCTGGATTGGTAATGGTATTAATGGCATTATTTCTACAGCAAAGGGTAAAACTAAAAGTCCAATCGGTACAAAGAGTTGGAAGGGTAATAATTCCACTATAAATATATTCTTCAACACCTGGATTTGCACCACCATTACAGGTAGTAGTTTGCGTATTACAAATTGGGGTTACATCATTTCCTGTATTTGGAATTTGAGATATAGTGGTATTGAAATTTAAACCACAAGATACCGATGAAGTATTAATAGTAATTGAATTAGGAGCAGCAACACCTGCACAATCTCTATAAAAACTAACATTAATTTGGTATTGATTTCCACCTAAACATTGATAGGTGATATCAGCACTTTGGGCGTGAGATGCATAAGTCTTGTGATTAATAACTAAAGAAAATAAAACTATTACTAACCAAAAGATGATTCGATATGTATTTTCTTTTTTCATGACTTTATTTTTTAGAATGATAAAGAACAGTTTCATGCTTTATAAGTATTTTAACGGATAACCAATAATTTAAGTTACATAAAATATTGATATATGTCATTAAATAAATATTAATATGTAATATAATAATAATTTACAGAATAATATATCGTATAATATTATTATTAAGAAATAAAATATTTATATAAGGTATTTTTGTTGATAACTAAAAAATACCCCCGATTCCCGATACTTATCGGGTCGGGGGTTTTGATTGGTAAGTGTGTGGTTATTGGGTTACTATTATTTGCCTAATAACGCACTTGCTTGCATCTCACTCATTTCTACCAATCTTATAAACTCTGCTCTGTAACCATTATTGTCAATTCCTTTACTCTCTTTTGCAAGCATTAAAACTTGATCGTAAGATGCTTGTTCTTTGTGCTTTGAGTTTCTCAATAATAATCCAAATTCTGCAACTGCTGCTGAAAATTTAAAATTATCAGAGGATTTTGCCAAAGGGGTTAACTTATCATCTAGGTGTTTCACAATTAGTTTACTTGTACTGCCCTTAGGATCTTTATATCTAAATTTGACTGTTAACAATTCTTTGGAATTTGAAGAAGAGGATGATTCGTTTAACTCATTAATTTGATATCTTAATGGGTCAACTGAAGGAATATTATCTGAACTACCTTTTAATACAACCTCATATAACGCTGTAACGGCATGTCCAGAACCTAGTTCGCCAGCATCTTTAGTATCATCGTTAAAATCTTCATCATTTAATAAGCGATTTTCATAACCGATTAATTTATAAGAAGAAATTTTGTTTGGGTTAAATTCTAATTGCAACTTAACATCCTTAGCAATAGTATGCATGGTTCCCCCCATTTCAGTAACCAAAACTTTTTTAGCTTCTAAAATGTTATCGATGTACGCATAATTTCCATTTCCTTTATCGGCTAATGTTTCCATTTTAGAGTCTTTATAATTACCCATTCCAAACCCTAAACAAGTTAAAAAAACACCAGATTCTCTTTTCTTTTCTATTAACCTTGTCATTTCTCCATCACTACTAGCACCAATGTTAAAATCTCCATCGGTTGCTAAAATAATTCTATTATTACCTTCTTTAATTAAATTGTCTACAGCAATTTTGTATGCTAAAATAATTCCCTCACCTCCTGCAGTTGAACCTCCAGCTTCTAAATTGTTTAAAGCATTCATGATTTTTTCTTTTTCATTTCCTGGGGTTGATTCTAAAACTAAACCGGCAGCCCCCGCATAAACGACTATTGCTACTCTATCTTTGCTTGTTAAATTTTGCACCAATAACCCAAAAGATTTTTTCAATAAAGGCAATTTGTTTGGAGAGCTCATAGATCCAGATACATCTAATAGAAAAACCAAATTACTTGCAGGTAACTGACTGGTATTTATTTTTTCGCCTTGAAGCCCAATGTGAATTAATTTGTGTTTTTTGTTCCAAGGACAATCACTCATTTCGGTAGTTATTGAAAAAGGATCACCATTGTTTGGTTGGGGATAATCGTAATTGAAATAATTCACCATTTCTTCAATTCTAACAGCATCTATTGGAGGATTTTGTCCTTGATTAATAAACCGTCTCATATTTGAGTAGGAGGCAGCATCTACATCAATCGAAAATGTTGAAAGAGGAGTAGATTTTACATTTTTAAATTCATTTTCTGGATTGTAAACATAACCTTCGGTATTATAATCTGGTTCTTTATTATCATAATTCCCTAAACTATATCCATCCATCTTCATTCGATTTTTTTTACCAGAATTATTTTTACTATAAGTTACACCTGGCATTGAAGAAATTTCAGCTGCTACTGTATGATTAACTGAAACTTCATCTTTGCTTATTAAAGGAACATTATATTCAGTTATTACAAACTCTTCTAAAGCTTCTGCTGCTGTATTTAATTTGACAGTTAAAAAAGTTATTTTACTTGCATTAACTTTTACATTGTTAGTTTTACTTGTTTGGTATCCAACAGACGAAATTTGAATTTGATATTCACCTGGGTTAACATCTTTAAAAGTATATTTTCCAGCTAAATCTGAAGTTGTCCCTAATAGTTGAGAGTCGGCTTTTAATAGAACTACATTAGCAAAAGCAATGGCTTCTCCTGATGAATTATTTGTAATGGAACCCTTAATTATTCCTAATAAATTTTGAGAGTTAACAAAATTAAATGACGATAAAAGGATGATAACCAATAAAATTGGAAATCCTTTTTTTAGTTTATTGAGCGTTTTCATGATTATAAATTTTAGTGAGACATTGTTTTTGACAACTAGATGTATATGGAATTTAAATTCCATAAAAGGAAATTACATTTTAATATTTTTTCCTACATTTAGTGATGGAAATGAATCTTTTAGGAATATTAGCATTTAAAAATAGGCTCAATTTTTGCTTACCAACTTTTAAAAATAAACTATGAACACAACGTCTCACGAATACAGAAAATTAAAAAATAATAATTATGAGTAAAAAAGTACTAACAATTTTAACAATAGCAGGATTTCTACTTTCTATGAATATTGCTAATGCACAAAAAGTGTATAAAGTAAAATATGAATCGCAAGCAGATTTAAAAGTATATATCGTTCAATATGAGTCGCAGTGTGATTTAAAAGTTTATACTGTTAAATATGAATCACAAGCCAATAAAGATGGTCTTTGGTACTCGGTTGATTACGAATCGCAAGCAGATAAAAAAATCTATTTTGTAGATTATGAAAGTCAGGCGGATTTAAAGATTTTCTTTGTTGACTATGAGAGTCAGGCTGGTTGGAAAAATGTAGCCAAATCGCATTTATTAAAGTTTTAAAACTCATTCTTCAAAAAAGTGAAGGATTATTTCTGAGTCATTAATTCTTTTAACAATTTCAATTGTTTTTCTTCAGGACATTTTTTACCATCATGGTAAAAGGTTATTAATTGTAAAGGAATGTTATCCCAACATAAGTTAGCAACATTATCAGGGCTAATGGTAAATCTTCCAATAGTTTTTTCGGTAGGCCAATTTATTTGAGGAAAACAAACATACGCCAATTCTGAACAAACAATTTTATCAGTTGTATTCACATCAAAATTAAAATCGTATTCCTTGCCAACTTGTCTAAAAGTTAAGAGTAAAGATTCTTTTTCCTTTTCACTTTTTCCTTCAGTAAATATTGGTCTTAATATGGCGATATCATCAATGTTCATAAACTCTTCTAAGGAACTTAATTTAACTCCTTCTCTCAATGCTTCAACAATTAAATAACCATCTTTTGATTCTTCGCTGTATCCTTCTGGAGTAATTTTATGATGATAGGGTACAATTACTTCATTATCCCACAATCCTTTTTCTTTTAATTCTTTTTGGTTTCCAACCCAAATAGCAACATGTCCGAAATGACCAGGGATAAGTTTATCAGTTAATCTGAATGGAGTTTTTTCGAGTAAAATATCCAAAGGTTGAAGGGTTGCTAGTAATTTTTTCCTTACTTCTTCTTTTCTATACAGTTTACCTTTTCGAGATTCGACCAAGCCAACTGAATTTCCAAAAAACTTACTTACCCCATCAAAACCTTCTTCTCGCAATTCCGCCATAACATCACGAGAGATTCTGCCAAACATTTTAAATTTCTTTTTCACTAGTTCTTTTGTTCCAATATTTTTGATGTGATTATACGCAGGGCTTGAGTTGATAAGTAATTTGAGGTATTCAAAATCATCATCATTTTCATTGGCAAACAATAGTTGTTTTTCTTCAAAAAAATGAATTCCATCCTGAATCCTTTTTTGTTTGCTAATAGAATTAGCCGCTAAAGTAATTTCTAATAATTGATTAGCAGAAATCCCAAATCCTTTATCAGGGTCGTTTATAATTCTTCTTAGCCGTTTATCGTTTTCAAAAAGCATGGCACCCATTAAGTAATTATCATATAATGTAAGTGCTGCAGCTAACGAAAGCATAACGGCTTTGGTTCTGATAAATTCTGGGATCTGTTCATTTTCCAAATCTTTTGATGAGGCATCTAAAGCACATTCGTACCTACTGGTTACGCTATATAATTGGTCTCTTAGCGTTAAACACATTTCTGTATTTTCTTTTAAAAATTCTAGATTTTTGGATGAAATGGGTTGCTCTTCATTTTGTCTTATTTCATTGCCAATTCTTATCATTTCAGAACGAACCATTAAACTTTGCTCTACTAAGGTTTGAAATTCATAAATTTCAAAATCTAAAAGAGAATCAAGATCATTATAGGTGTTTATTTTAGATTGTATAATTGCCCAACAAAGATGTTTTTGTTGCTTCTTTTTTACTATTGACGAAAAATATCCAACCCCAATAATTATTAAAACCAGCACTATTGTGTAGTGTAGAAAATGTTTTTTTTCTAATCGCATCTTTAAATGTTTTATTAAAAGTAATAAAACATTGTTAATTTTAAGACATGTTTTTAATAAAATAGGAAATTCTATTAAAAAATAAATAGGCTATCAAAAATGAAAAAGATGACAATAGGAGAAGCACAACAAACAGTCGATTTGTGGATTAAAGCAAATGGAGTTCGGTATTTTAATGAACTCACCAACATGGCACTATTAACAGAAGAAGTAGGTGAAGTGGCTCGAATTATCGCCAGACGTTATGGCGAACAATCGGAAAAAGAGAATGATAAAATCAAAGATTTGGGTGAAGAGATGGCTGATGTGCTTTTTGTGTTGATTTGTTTGGCAAACCAAACGGGTGTTGATTTAACAACTGCTTTACAAAAAAGTTTAGAAAAGAAAACTAAAAGAGATAAAGAAAGACATCAGAATAATCCAAAATTGAAATAAAAATTAAGAAATCACTTTCTTAATCACTTCCTTTTCTAGTTGAGATTTATATTTTTCAATTTCTTTTTTAAATTTTTCTAAGTTTGATGCTTTTACAGGGTCGGAAGAAATAAAATCTTCTTTTAAATGGTTAGTTTGGGCTCCATTTTTCCAAAACCGATAACAAACATGAGGTCCGGTAGCTAAACCAGTGCTTCCAACATAGCCAATGATATCTCCCTGTAGTACTTGCTGTCCAACTTTTGCAGCTCTTTTACTCATGTGTAAGTATTGAGTGGTATAAGTATTGTTGTGTCTAATTTTTACATAATTTCCATTAAAAATAGAAAATTCTGAATTGATAACTACCCCATTACCAGTAGCCATAATTGGTGTGCCTTGTGGTGCTGCATAATCTGTTCCTAAATGAGGTTTATTTCTTTTTTGCACAGGGTGAAATCTGTTCAATGAAAACCCAGATGACATTCGACCAAATTTGAGTGGTGATTTCAAAAAAGCTCTTTTTAAACTATTGGCTTCTGCATCAAAATAATCACCAATACTATCTTGCACAAAATAACAGGCAAAAAAATCTTTATTGTTATGATTAAAATTAGATGCCAAAACTCTTCCTATACCTACAGATTTCCCTTCAACAAAGCGTTCTTCGTAAACAACCTTAAACCAATCGCCTTTTTGAATACGATAAAAATCAATTGTCCAAGCATAAATAGCCGCCATATCAATCGCTAAAACTGGACTTACATTTGCATTATCTAAGGTTTGGTAAAGTGATGAATTGATAGTGCCTGAAGCAGTTTGTATTTTGGTAATAACTTCTTTGTTACATTTATATACAGAACATGAATCGCTTAAATCAAAAACAACATAATCAATATTATTAGGCTCATAGATAAAATATTGTGCTTTGCTGGTAGAGTCCTTGGAACCTAAAATGGTGTATTTATTTCCAGCTTTTAAATTTCTCTCAATATTAAAAATTGGCTTAGCTAATTTTACCAATTGATAAATTTTAGTTGAAGTTAGATGGTGTTTTAAAAGGAGGTTGGTAATATTTTCATTGGTTTTAATTACATCTTTATAGACTGTAAACGAATCTAAATTAAAGCCAAATTCAATTATAGGCACATGAACAGAATCTACTAAGTTGTTTTGATTTTTTTGTTTTTCATTTTTTCCGAAAGGTTGTAAATAGCTAAGTGTTATCCATATTATTGTTATTATCAAGATTACGGAACCAATTATTTTTGTTTTATTCATAGTTCCATAAAAGTAATGCGATGAGGTAGCTCATCGCATTACAGAAAATCTATTTTTAAACAAAAAATTGTTTATTTAATTAGGGCAGGAGGGTTGGCTAATCCAACTGCGTTGATTAATTCCATTTTAATAGAACCAACCATTACTTTTCCTTGTGCTAATAATGGGATTTTATTTTCATCATCAGATATCCACACAGTAACATCTTCTTCATGCTCAAACAATCTACCCTCTTGCACAACTGGATGAAATTTCATGGCTTTATATTTTTTCCCACTCACTTTAATTTCACTTTTACCCATATATCTTATTTTTAAAGGCCAAATTTCATCATCTACAAAAGACCAAATTGTAAAAGCTTCTCCAATTTTTGCTTTTGAATAATCAATAGATCTTGCGTAATAAAAAGCGGAGAGCATATCTTGAACTCCATTTGGTGCTTCAAAATTTTTGCCTTCGCCATTATCTACTTTATTTTTTAATGGTGCAAATTTGTAAATCTGATTAATTTTATAACCTCCTTCGTCGGTATTTCTAACAAACAACCAAGGGAATACGCCATCAACATCTAAATAAGTTTCGTAATTATCTCTTACTTTAAAAATCCAATCGAATGCTCCTTTTGTTTTCCCAGAACCAACAATGTGGTAAATTTCTCTTCCAGCAATTTTTTTATCCGACATTTTAACTTCCAACTGTGCTGTTCCAGCATTTATTACTCCATAATGCAAACGATACTCTAACTTTTCACCATTTTTAAAAGCGTGGTGATTGATGGTTCTATAAGTAGGATTTTCTTGGCTTTCAATTTGAGGAGTACTATTTTCAGTAAACCCGAAAAAGATAAAAAGAAAAGTACAGATTAAGAGACAATTTTTAGTGTTCATGACTTTAGGTTTTGAGTTATTGGGTAAATACAAAGTTTATGCCATAATTGAATACGTTGAATTTGAAATATTGTTGTATAAAAAAACTCCGAATATTAAATTCGGAGTTTAAAACTAAAGCTATTTTAATTTACTGTTTTACTACTTTGTAGGTGTTTACTTCATTGTTGTGTTGAACTTTTAAAATATAAATTCCTTCACTTTTACTGTTTAAATCTATTGTTATTTTTGGGCTAGTTATGTTTTTATTTTCATAAATTAATTTCCCTTGAACATCTAACAATGTTATATTCTCTACATTTTCTACTTCACCTAAATCAATAGTAATATTATTATTGGTTGGATTAGGATAAATATTAATAGCATTGGAAATTCCATTTTGTGAAATAGTTGTAGAAATAGAAGTTAAACAAATATTTAATCCCCATCCATTTAAAGAACCACCATCTTGGTTATAATTATCAACAATAGTTAATGTCCATGTTCCAAGCGGATCTTCACCATTAAAAGCAGCTAAAGAACCTTGTGGTTGGTATGTCCCTCCTCCCGTTGGAGGACAAGGAAGAGTTGCTGAAGCAGCTGCGTCATCAAAATTCACATCAAAATCATTTTCACTTGCACATATTTGATCCCATAAGGTTATTGTTGTGTTTTGAGGGCTTTTTAAAGTAACAGTTAAATCATTAATCCAAGAGTGAGTACCAACAAGTCCAATCACATCAATATCATTGATAGTGCCTGTAACTCCAATATTTATTGTAGAAGTAATAGTAGGTGTTCCAGTTGAAGAAATGGCGACAGGAACAACAGTGCTTGCTGTGCTATTACAGTTACTAGTTGTAAATGAATAAGTAGTTGAGAAACTTCCATTTCCGCATTGGTTACTTGGTTTTACTCTCCAATAATACATGGTGTTAGAGGAAAGTGCTGCTCCGGAAATATAAGTATTGGTGGCTATACCTGTTGCAGCATCAATAATGTTGGTAAATGCAGCATCGGTAGCGATATCAATATCATAAGTTGCAGCATTAGGATCGGCAACCCAAGTAAAAGTATAAGGACCACTAACATTTAACGCTCCATTGGTAGGAGACGATAATGCCATTGGGTTAAATGTTGCAGCATATACGTTTAATGTAATGTTCGAATTTTTTACCACCAAAGGAGAAGGAGCTGTTCCAGTAACAGTTATTGAATAATTTCCAATCATTGCAGGAGTTATCCCATTAACAGTAATAATAACTGGTGTTCCATCGTTTTGTGCTGTGGTTGGATTAAAAACTACACTTGTTCCAGCAGGATTACCAGTAGCAGAAAATGTGGTTACTTGGTTAAATCCTAAGAAGGTATTGTAAGTAAAGTTATAAGTCGCTGTACCTGGAGCACAAACATCTGAAGTTGTTGCAGATGGAACAAAACTCATTACAAATTCAGAAGCAATTATTGAGAAATTAGTTGAATTAAGAGCATAAAAAATATTTCCAGCACCTCTTACCATCACTCTGGCAGTTGTTGTTGCAGCTCCACTTGGAACAATAATATTGGCAGTTCCATTATTTGGCACACCAGTAGCAAGGGTAAAAGGATAAGTATAACCTCCATCTAAGGATAAGAAGATATTAACATTAGCAGCACTAACGGGAGCAGCAGTTGTGTTGGCGACATTCCAAGTGATAGTTTGAGTTGTCCCTTCATTCCAGGTAACAGCAGTTGTTTGTGAGGTAACTGTGAATGGACCAGAAGTTCCAGAAACAGTAACTTTCATTAAATCATCTGCTGTTTGTCCTCCTTGAATATCATTGTCTCTTACCATAAAAGAAAAATTCAAAACTCTACCAACAGAAGGTGTTACTTCCCATGTTGGAATTAGGTTTCCAGCAATTACATCTTGTAATTGTGGTAAATATCTATTAGGTGAAGTAATTGGCATTTTTGCTCGGTACATTGGTCCTACAGTATAAGTAGAAACTGGTGCAGCATTTCCAGGAGATTGAGTTGGGTCATTTTGTGACCATTCGTAGGTTAAAGAACCCATCCCATCTGCATCAGTTGCTGTCCCTTCTAGCACAAAAGCTGTACTTTTCGGAATCGTATAATCTGCACCAGCACTAGCTGTTGGAGGACTATTAGTGATGTTAACTACTGCGGCACAAGTGCTATTTCCGCCAGGCTTAATGTTGGCTGAAATATCTCTTACGTTTACATAATTAAAATGTGCATCACTATTCATTTGTACGTTAGTAGCACATATTCCAGCGTACCCCATTATTGAAGTGCCACTAGCAATTTCAACTTCTGTTTGTCCATTACCGCTTCTACTGCAAGTGTTCATGGTGTGATATCCGCCAAATTGATGTCCCATTTCGTGAGCAACATAATCAATATCAAAAGCATCTCCTGTTGGGTCTGCTCTTCCAGTCATTCCACTACCTTTTTGACCATTAATACAAACACAAGCGATACATCCAGCATTTCCACCTCCATCCGTATTAAAGTTATGTCCGATGTCATAAGCACTACTAGCTAGGGTAGAATTTAAGAAATTTTGAGTAGTAGCATTATATTCTCCACTCCAAGGGTCGGCACTAGTGCTTCCAAAGAAAATCAATGAATTTTGCTGAGCAATGAACTGTAAAGTAATTCCTAAATCAATTTCATAAACAGAGTTAACTCTATTAATTGTGATGGTCATCTGTGCTTGAATATCAGCATATTCGGATCCTGGTGTTGTTGCAAAAATATTTCCATATTCAGCTGTGCAGGTTTGAGCTAAACGAAAAGTTCTAAACTTTTGATCATTTACAGCTTTGTCATTTTCTTTTTTATCATTTTTTATACTTGGAAGATTACCATCTTGTGGAGTTAAACATTCAAAGGGTTGAGGGTCTGCTCCTAAAGAACTTCTATCATAAACAATATAAGAGCTTAAATCTTTGGTGTAAGGATCAATGTATAAAGTACTTCTTTTTCCAGACAACGACATGGTATGTAACCCAAATTGAGTAACACTAAAACGCATGTATGCCGTTTGGTCTTCTATTCCTTGAGCTACATAAGTTTTTATCATCGGATACATCGCTGCTAAATCTGGATGCATTATTGGAGATTCCATAACTCTGTAGTTCTCCAAGTTACCATCAGCAGTTGGAAATGCCATAATCAAATTAGATTTAGCAATAAATTGCCCTCTTACAGGAGCCCCAGTTAAAGCATTTTTAAATGCGTTTAAGTCCAATGTATAAATTTGAGAAGTGATGGGCTGAGAACTTCTGTGTACCTTATCCATATTAGTAACTACCGATTTACTAGACTTTGTCCAATAATTTACAGTAGTATTTTGTGCTGTAACACTAGCTATGAGCATTGTTGTTACGCAAGTTAAAATAATTTTTTGGTAATGTTTTTTCATAATAGTTTATGTTTAGTTAGTGCCTTAGACCATGAAATTAATAATTTATTTGCGAAAAAAGGAATGATGATTTAGTTATTATTGAAATCCTACAAAAAATATTGAAACAAAAAAAGCCCTGCTATTTTCACAGCAGGGCTTTGAATAAAAAGATATTTTATTACTGTTTAATTACTTTAAAAACTTTGTAATCATTTTCATTACCAACTCTTAGGAAGTAAACACCTTTACTATAGTTGCTAATATCAATAGTAGTATTTTTATTTACTATGTTGTTAGCTTGATAAACTACTTTACCATCTATAGAAGTTAAAGTAAAGTTGAAAGTAGTATTTATTTCGCCTAAGCTAATGTTAATCACATTGCTAGCAGGATTTGGGAAAACACCAATACCAGTTAAGGAAACATTTTCTACAATACCTACTCCTGTAACAGTAACACAAGCAGAAGTATCAGAACAACCATTAAAAGTAATTTCAACAGCAAAATCACCATTCATTCCAGCAATAAATTGTTGATTAGTTTCACCTGCAATAGCAGAATCACCATTGTTACAATCTATCCATTGGTAAGCAGCTCCACCTTGATTAGCAGTTAATGTGTCAGTTGCTTGAGTCAGAGTAACATCAATAGTGTTGATAGTTAAGTCTAACGTTACCAATGAATCACATCCACTAAAAGCTCCACCAACTATGTTGAAAGTTGCGATGTTATTATTAGTAGTGTATGTAATTCCATCAATCCAAGTTAATGAATCACAAGCTGCAAGAACATCCGTACTTGTAGAAGGAGAATTAACAGTAACAGTAAAAGAACAAGAGGTTGCATTACCAGCACCATCAGTTACTTCATAAGTTTCAGTAGTAGTTCCTATAGGGAAAGAAGCACCAGAACCTAAGCCAGCAATCATTGCAGTTGTAGCGCCAGTACAGTTATCCGTTCCAACAGGAGCAGAATAATTAACTATTGGGTTACAAGATGAAATGTCACTAGGACAAGTAATAACAGGAGCTTCAGCATCTACTACTGTAACTGTGAAAGAACAAGAAGTTGCATTACCAACACCATCAGTTACTTCATAAGTTTCTGTAGTAACACCCATAGGGAAAGTAGCACCTGAGCCTAAACCAGCAATTAAAGCAGTAGAAGCACCAGTGCAATTATCAGTTCCAACAGGAGCAGCATAAGCGACAACAGCATCACACATGCCAGCATCGTTGTTTACCGTAATGTTTGATAAACAAGTTATAACAGGAGCTTCAGCATCCACAACAGTAACAGTGAAAGAGCAAGAAGTTGCATTACCAGCAACATCCGTCACTTCGTAAGTTTCTGTAGTAGTTCCAACAGGGAAAGTAGCACCTGAGCCTAAACCAGCAATTAAAGCAGTAGAAGCACCAGTG